>JACPVK010000437.1 GCA_016191795.1 Gammaproteobacteria bacterium | reverse complement strand
CTTTTTCCGCCATGTGCATTAAATAGGTTTCGAGCACCTCAATGTCGCGGGTGTTGGGGGGCATGACTTTGCCGTGGCCAATGGATTTGGGTTGTGGCACATCCTGATGCAAACCGTCCGGGTCCAGCCCCTGGCACATTAGCCAGATGCGTCGGCCCAGATTACCAAAGCGCTGTGCCAGCACGCTGATGGGCATGTGTTCCATGTCGCCACAAACATGCACGCCACGTTGTGCGAGAAATGCACCAATGCCGTCGGCTATGCCACACAGTTCTGTGACCGGTACATTCTTTAAAGTCTCACGTGCCTGCCAGGGTGGAATCACGGTCAGGCCATTGGGTTTGTTTAATTTGGCGGCGTATTTGGCGGTGGTTTTGTCGCCACTAACGCCAATGGAGCAGCATAAACCCGAGACTTCAAACACTTTACGTTTCACCAGCTGGCCAATTTCTGCCGGTGTGCCGAGTAATGGCTGTACGGTGGTGATATCCAGAAAAGCTTCGTCAACACTGAAAATTTCAATATCCGGTGTGATGTCTTCGAGTGCACGCATGATGCGCGACGACACGGCGGCATAGCGTTCCGGCCGCGCTGCTACCTGAATGAAATCCGGGCACAGCTTTTTGGCGTCTTTGACGCGCATGCCGGTTTTAATGCCACGCATGCGGGCTTCGTAAGAGCAGGTAATGATACAGGTGCCGGTTTTGCCGTTGGTAATGCCGATGGCGCGGCCCTGCCATTCGGGGTGATCAGCCTGCTCAATGGAGGCAAAAAAGGCGTTCATATCCATCAGGATAATGGCGCGGTCCCAATGGGCTTTGGGTTGGGGAGTGACGGGGTAGAAGCTCATGATGGCCTGCCTTAAAAACATAGGGTGAGATCATCATAGAGAACAAATAGAGAACTTTCAAGGGGGGTGTGACAATGACATCCGGTGGCTCAGTGATGGCTAAAGGGTAAGTCGAAGAAGAAGCTGGCACCGTGGCCTTCAACCGATTCAAACCCGATCTGCCCACCCATGCGTTCCAGCAGTTCACGGGTAATGGCCAGCCCCAGCCCGGTGCCGCCTTTCTGGCGAGTGTCGGACGAATCGGCCTGAGCGAATTTTTGAAAAATATGGTTGTGAAAGGCGGCAGGGATGCCTGGGCCATGATCGGTGATGGTGACGCGTACCGATTCGTTTCGGGTTGTGACAGTGATTTCCACGGTGCCTTTTTCCGGTGAATACTTGATGGCATTGGATAACAGATTGGACATCACCTGCATCATGCGTTGGCTGTCTACAGACACATCGATTTTCGGCACGGTGCTGACAAGTGCCAGGTTAACCTGGCGTTGTACGCCATAGGCACGGTGGGTTTCGAGTGATTGTTCGATTAATGGCTGCAGCGGTTGCTGTTGTATATCGAACTCCATTTTTCCGGCAATGAGTTTTTCCATGTCGAGCAGGTCGTTAATTAAAAAGGTTAACCGCTGGCTGTTTTTATGCGCGATGTCGATCATTGCTTGTGCTTTTTCGGGTAACGTCCCCAGTGCACCGCCATTGAGTAATCCTAAAGCACCGGAAATCGATGTGAGCGGAGTGCGCAGTTCGTGGCTGACAATGGAAACAAATTCGCTTTTCATGCGATCGATACGTTTACGTTCAGTGATATCGCGGACAATGGCAACAAAGCGGGGTGCTTCATCTGGCGGAGCAATATATTGCAGAAAAATTTCCACTGAAATGCGTTGGCCGTGTTTGTGCTGATGCACGGTTTCGAAGGTGATTGAGGGTTGCTGCCCGGTCAGCAGGGGTTTGATGAGCTCGCGAAATCGGGTTTCAGAAATATCCGGTTTGATGTCGAATGGATGCATGGCGAGCAATTCGTCGCGGCTGTAACCTACCTGTTGTAACGCACCTTCATTGAAATAGAAAAATTTTAAGTTCTGTGCGTCGAACATGAATACACAATCCAGTGTACGGTCGAGTGTGTTTTTGAACTGGTTAATTTCATTTTCCGCCAGCTTGCGTTTGGTAATGTCGGCATGGCTGCCGGACATTAACAGTGGTTTGCCATCGTCAGTTCGGCTCACAACACGGCCGCGGTCGTGCACCCATACCCAGTGGCCATTCTTGTGGCGCATGCGGTATTGCGCATCATAAAACGCCAGTTCGCCGGCAAAATGCTGTTGCAGCAACTCTTCGGTTAACTTGAGATCATCCGGGTGTAGCCGCTCCAGCCAGTTTAGAATGCTCACAGGTGTCAGTTCGTTCAGGGTGTAACCAATGATGTTTGCCCAGCGTTCATTTAAAATGATTTCGCCGGTCTGCACATTCCATTCCCAGGTGCCAATATTCGTACTTTCAATGACATCAGCCAGGCGGCGTTCGTTAACACGATTTTGTTGCTGGATGCGCGTGGCTTTAACCAGTTGGCCAATGGTCATTAACAGCGGTTGTAAAAAGGCAATCAAGTCACGATCGTAACCACCCGGGTGATTAGCAATGCCAATCATGGCGACCATGTCGTTGTCGTGATGAATGGGAATGCCCAAAAAGGCATTGAGTGCGGGGTGACCTTCGGGCAGGCCGCCGCGTCGAGGGTCGTGACAGGGATCATTGGCTATCACCGGTTCACCACTGGTCATTACGCTGCCAAACAAACTTTTGAGGTTGTAAAACTCCATGCCTTTAGGTGCATTCGCATCATAAAATGCGCGCGTCTCATTATTCCAGGCGATATTGGTGATGGCGTAGGTTTTGAGATACGGCTCACCCGCTGCGTTATGTAATACCTCGCCGATAAAACCGTATTCGCTGTGAGTCAGTGCCAGCAAGTCTGTTAGCAGGCTATCGAAGGCAAGCTGGCGATCAACCGTGCTGATGAATTTATCTTGTGCACGGGAGATGGTGTCACTCAAATATTGTTCTTGTTGTAATGTTTGATCCAGTTGCCAGCGCTGCAAGGTGGTGGTTACCCAGCGTCCTAGCAGGCGCACAAATTCGATTTCGGCTTCGGTGAAATGGCGCGGGCTGCGCGGTTCAGGGGAAGAAAAATTCAACGTACCATAAGTCATGCTCTCCATGCGCAGGGCAACACCGATATAGCTTTCCAGACCAGATGACTGGTAACAGGGGTGCGATGCGTATTCACTTTCACCCATGTGATTAATGGCCAGTACATCATCGTTTTTAAGCGTCAGGCTGCAATAGGTTTGGCCCAGCGGAAAATGCTGGTTATCACTCAAGGTACCGGGTGGCGAAACCTGTACCTGTACGGTGTAGTTATCATCCTGAATACGGCTGATGATGCCAAAGGGCAGGCCCAGATATCGGCAACCGAGTGTGAGTGCTGTGCGCAGCAGTGCCTGCGGTTCGGATACGTTGAGTGAGGCGATTTCAGCCAGTGTCAGCAATGCATTGTGCTGGCGCTCCTGCTGGCGGCGGTTAATTTCCGATTCAACAACATCCGCCAGATCGCGTAGCGTTGCCAGTTCCTGCGGGCTGAGCTGGCGTGGCTGGCTGTCAATAATGCATAAGGTGCCAATGCTTTGGCCATCGCTGGTTTTAAGTGGTGCACCGGCATAAAAACGAATGTTGGGCGCGCCAGTGACCAGGGGATTATCAGCAAAACGTGGATCCAGGCTGGCATTGGCTATATGGAAAATATCTTTACCCAGAATGGCATGGCCACAAAAGGAAATGTCACGCCCGGTTTCGCAGGCATCCAGTCCCTGGCGTGATTTAAACCACTGGCGCTCGGCATCTACCAGCGAGACCAGCGCAATTTCCACGCCGAATATGTGTTGTGCCAGGCGGGTAATACGGTCGAAGCGTTCCTCGGCGGGTGTGTCGAGCAACGCGTGTTCATAGAGCGCCAGCAGGCGTTCAGATTCGTTAGCCGGGAACAGTGGGGGCTGCATATGTTTACGGCCCGGGCAAAAGAGTATGTAGAAATTTATTCATGTTGTGCCTGAAGGGTGGCGGTTTCATGGGCGTATGTTTTTTGAGGCTGTTTGTTCGGTGTCTTCACGCGGTGATGGATGTGCACATTCCATTCAGACGAGTAACAGTTTATAGAACATAAATGGCGGGATAGTCGCCGAACGGGTTGGGTGCGGTCTTTATACAGGCACACGAAAGTTTTTAAAGCTGATGACACATCCATGCCAAAAGCCAGTTCGTGATAGTGGGCTTTTGTTGATGGCTTTAAACACAAAGCAGGCTGGCCCCATGCCGTTAAGTTAAGAAAAAACAAAAATCTCCCTCTCCCGCTGGCGGGAGAGGGTCGGGGAGAGGGTGAGACTTCAAACACCTGAACACCTTCGGCCAGTGGCCTGGACTTGCCCCGGGAGACAGTGATCGATGGCTTGTCGCTGCGGTTCATTTCATAACAAATCCGGGTTGCCAGAACCTGACAGTCTTTCCAAAAGTCAGGGTTACTCCCTTGATTCCAATGACATTTCGATTCTCGTTTTACCCATGGATACAGCCTAAGCCCCTAATCTGTAAGGACATTTTCATCCTTCCTGCTGGACAAATAATAATCAGAAGTATATTATTAAATAATAATATACTAACAAATATGAAGTTTTATGCAGCCACGGGAAGGGCAGCAGGGGTAAAACCTGTTGTGGATAACGGAGTGGCTAGTGTATGAGCAATAGTTGTCGTGGATGGTGTCGTGATGTCATCCATGAAATTTCATGTAGAAATGTAGTCAATTGGAGTGGCTGGTAACTTCGGGGCTGTACATCACCCATTCACTTATCTATCGCCGTTTTACCCTTAATAGCTGGATTTTTGGCTTACGTGTGCCGTCTGGTGTGCGTGGCTGTTACTAAATAGATTAAGGGTACGTCATGTCTGGTTATCGTTTTTTTCTCCATTGGCTAAATGCCATGTTATTAGCATTGGGTTTGATGGTGGTTTCGCCTTCGGCTTTTTCTGCATCACAACTTTCCACTGATCTCGCTGCACTGGTTACTCAGGGGCAGGCCGTTAATACACAACTTGCCGGCATCAACTTAACCACCGCAACCGGTTGTACCGATCTTGGCAATGCCAGCAAGTCGCTGAGAGCTTTTATCGCGTCGACTGAAACGGTAAAGGCCAGTATCACCTCGCCGTTTAGTGTGGAGGCGGCAAGCCTGACTTCATTGAATGATTTGTCAAACATCAATGTAAGTATTGCTAACAATATTAAAAATTTGTCATTGAGTCTGAACACGTTGTCTACATCAGCTAATGTGATTGATTACACAGCCATGTTGTCGGCGATGTTACGTTTATCTACCGACATTGGCACCATGGCGGATCGCATTGGTGAAATGGCCGACCGTATATTGGTCATGGCTGACAATATTGGTCTGATGGCGGATCGCATTCTGGTTACGCAGCAATTGCAAAGTACTAACCTTGCGAGTGTACAAAATGCGATGCTGGCAACACAGCAGAATGCCGTTATTTTAAGCGACACTATCAGCACACTGGTTTACAACCCGTCACTGGCCAGTCTGGTGACCCAGGGCAATGCGTCATCAACGTCAATGAATCTCACCGTGTTAACAACACTGAACATGAGTATTGAACTGGCGCGCATTAAATCAGAGACGACAGCTTATCTGACGCAGGTAAATGCACTCTACGTTTTGATAATGAATGACAGTGCAATAGCCAGCCAGTACACCAATGCTGACACCCTCACCATGGCCGGCGATTTATCGAATATTAACAAGGCCCTGGCAGCATCGCTGAACAAGTTTGCGGACAGCGTTAAGAAACTGGCGCCTAAAACAAACAAAACCATATTAAAAGATGCATCAGCCAGCATGCTGGTGCTCACCCGTGATGTTGGCATTATGAGTGGCCGCATTATGGAAATGGTGGATCGTATCATCATCATGACCGATAACATTGGTGAAATGTCTACACGCATCGTGACAACTCAAGACCTGCAACAAAGTAATGTTTCGTTAACGCAAGGTTCACTCACGACGGCTACCAATACCACTGTTACTGTTATAAAAACCTACGGCTTGTAAGCCGAGTTTTATCTGGAGAAATATTTAATGAAAAATTTTATGCATAAACAGATGGCGCATGCACTGGTTATAATGAGCCTGTTTCTTACAAGTGTTGCATTTTCTGGCAACGCGCAGGCAACACTGGCAACTGATTTACAGGCCTTGCTCACCGAAGCCAACAGCCTTAAAACCAAACTGGCCGGTACCACACTCACGGCGGATAATATTTGCGGTCCTTTGAAAAGCGCTAAAAGCGCGTCTTCAACGCATATAAATAATATCGCCACAGTTAATTCATCGCTGGCGTCACCGATTACACTGGATACCGGTATGCTGACAACGCTGGACAGTCTCAGCAGTGTGTATGTTGGTATTGGTAGTGAAGCTGTACGTTTGTCTACCAGTCTGAATACCTTGTCCGCTTCAGTGGATCAGCTCAATACAGCGGAAGGCATTAGTTTGATGCTTGCCTTGTCCGATGATATTGGCACCATGGCGGATCGTATTGGCGAGATGGCTGATCGTATTCTGGTGATGTCGGATAACATCGGCTTGATGGCAGATCGCATTATCACCACGCAGAATATCCAGAGCAGCAATCTTAATTTAACCTTGCAAAACACGCTCACTGCACAGACTAATGTGATCAATCTGGTGTCACAAATAGACACGTCTGTTTACAACACGGATTTGCTCAATCAGCTGAGTATTTCCACACTCCTCGAAACTGATATGAACGCCGTGGTGTTAACGGCCGTTAATTCCGCGACAGAACTGGCGCGTATTGAAACCAGTGTGGCCTCGCTGAAAAGCACGGTTACGAGTTTAAACAGCCTGATTGATGTGAACGCCGTTATGAGCACCATGACCGTTAACCAGCAATCCATGATTACGCTGGCTGATCTCAGTGGAAAAGTCGCCGCACTGGCCACGGCACTCAAGGGTTATACCGTAGCGCTAAATAGTATTAATTCAGTTACTGCCACGCCAACACTGGCCGCTTCTGTAGACAGTATTCTGAACATGTCCAGCGATATTGGCTTAATGGCCAACAGCATTGGTGAAGAAGCGGATTTGATTCTGGAAATGGCGGATAACATTGGTCTGCAGGCTGATCAAATCGTACTCACCCAGCAGTTGCAAAGCACCAATATAGTGGCTACCGAGTCTGCATTGCTTTCTTCGCAGGTGACCATGATCAATCTGATTGTGAAATATGGTTTGTAAAGCGATTTGAAAGTATAGTGATTAAAAGCCAGAGAACATCTCTGGCTTTTTTGTTGGCGCATCATTTTAAGGCTCTATTGTTGAGTACGACAGCGGTAGTAGAATGCGAACAACAGCGCCATTTTCAGTGTTTGATATTTCCAGGCGTGCGCTTATTGTCGCTGCACGGTAATACATGTTAGCGATGCCGTTGCCTTCTTCTATGTCGGTGCCGAGGCCTGTGCCATTGTCTTCAATTTCAATAAAAATATTTTTATGATTATTCTCTTCGGTGGTTATGCCAGTACGAAATGTTATGGTATCCGCGTTGGCATGCTTGATAATATTGGTTACAGCTTCATAAAGAATGTGAGTCAGTTGTAAAACTCTTTCCGGACCCAATTCAGGTATAACAGGTACATCTTTTATATTCCATACAATTCTGATACCACTGTAATGTAGCCTGGCTTCCATACGGGAGCGAAACATAGCCAGCACGGCTACAATGTCTTCATCAACCGGATCCAGTGAGTCAATCATCAGGCGGATGTCATCCAGGGCATTTTGCAGTATCTCACTCAATACGGATTTGTTTATATTGCCTTTTTCAACCTGAGCCAATGCCGCAACCAGTAGCCCGCCGGTACCATCATGCATGTCGCGCATAATGCGTTCTCGTTCTTCAGCCAGTATTTTTTCGCGTTCTATTTTTTTAATGTGCGTGTAATATTCTTCCAGTTCCAGGCTTTTGGTTTGTACGCGCCGGTCCAGTTCGTAATTGAGCTGCTCTTTCTCATCCAGGGCTGTTACGAATCTATTTACCAGCATCCATACAACTACACCAAGAAAGAAGGGTGCGCCATAGGGCAGTAATCGAATGCTGTCAACTTCAAGTATGCCCATTTGTACCAGATTGTCGTGGCCGCCAAAAGACACGACGAGGCCTAGTGCTATCGCCAGTAACCAGGCTTCTTTGGATGGCCACTTCAGGCATTGGGTGATAATAAACCAGGTCATGTAGGTAGAAAAAATGATTAGCAAATTATCCCAGATATAGGATGAAACAAAATAAAAATATTTGTCACCCACGAGATAGAGTATGGTCGTGCCGATTAATCCAAAAGATATTAAAAAACGTTCATAGCGCGGGTAATGTATATTCCAGAATCGATAAAAAAATATTGTCATAAATATAACCAGCCAGCCAACAGCGGAGAAAACCAGCGTATCCCATAATCGCTCCTGCACTGGAATATGTTGTGCATACATATCAAATACAAAAAATGCCCAGGAGAAACAGCCTGCTGCAAACCAGCCATAGAGGCTTTCCTTGCGGCGTTTAAACCAGATTAAGCTAGTAAAAGCGCCGATGCTGAGTAGCAATAATGTTGAGGCACCGGTAACGGTTTGTTTGAGCAGCATACGATGTTCGTAAACAGGCCGAAGTAGAACATCCGGGCCAATATAAACCTGCCCTAAAAATCCAAAACCGGATTTTTTTGGCAGCAATTGGATAAAGAGAGAGTTGCTACCATACAGCAGATGATTTTTGGGTACGGTAAAATACAGCGGGCGATACCAGTTACGCGCAGCCGGGTCATGCATGCTGCCACCATTACCTATGTATTCACCATTTAGCCAGACTTCTGCATTGGTATTAACAGCGGACAAATATATACCCCAGGTTTCAGTTGCATCAGCTATATCGAATTGCAGGCGATACCAGGCAGGCGAGGCATCCTTTCGATGGGATCGATACCAGTTGTCAGGTAAATAAACTTGCCGCCAGCTAGCCAAATAAGGGGGCGGCGGTGTGTCGTGTTGTGAATCATTAAACCAGGCTTGTTGGAAGCTAATAACAGGCGCGCCCAACTCATTTGCCATGACTGTTTGAGTAATAAATAAAAGAACCAGGGCTACACCACGTAAGATCATTGATAGCTGAATGGAAATGATGGGCATTATTGTTTTTTTAGTTGGGTTGTATTCACAGTTAATTACAAAGTTATTAAACAGGGTGACTTATATTAGTCCGATCTGATGATGTTGATGTTATGAACCAAATATACAGCTTTATCGGGGGTGTGTACCACTCGTGCCATGATTACAGCTATGTAATTAGTTAACACCTGTTAATTTGATATATAGCAACAAATTTTCATATTTATTATGCAGATAACAATTCTTGTCCCGGATTTAGGGGATACCTGGAATACATCATTTAGGGTAGTTTTCATGCCAATCAATTCCAATTTATTGTTTTGCTATTTGCTCTGGCAGCAATAAATATAAATCTCTAAGGAAGGTGTTGCCATGAAAAAATATCTGCAAGTCTTCAAGCATCTTATCCTGCTGCCATTTTTCATATCACTTGGTTTGTTTCTGGTTGCCTGCGGTGGTGGAGGTGGTGGTGGAAGTGTGACACCAGCTGATGTCACGGGTACCTGGTCAGTTTATGAGGATATCAACAACACACAATGCGGCGGCTCGGGTGATACAGATCAATATACGGTAACGATATCGCAGTCTGGCAGTAGTATATCTGTGGTGACTAATGACGGTACGTTTAGCGGTACCGTAACCGGTAATAGCTTGTCATGGACAGGGCAATATTATGATAATTACGACGGATTATGGATCACTATAACCAGTAGTTCACTGACTATCAGTGGCGATACGTTTACAGGTACTGCCTATTGGGAGGCACGTAATACGCAAAATGGAACGCTATTGTGTAGCGGTTCGACAGTAGTAAGCGGTACTCGCACAGGCGGTGGTTCTTCCGTTGCGCCTGATGCACCTACTGGTCTGTCTGTAACGAGTTACACATCAAGCAGTATCAGTTTGTCCTGGTCGGATAATTCGAATAATGAATCCAGTTTTCTGATTGAGCGTGCTATTGGCTCACCAAATAATTTTTCCCAGATAGGTAATGTGACAACGAATGTAACGTCATATACCGATATGAATCTGAATGCATCAACAACGTATTACTACCAGGTGCGGGCAAGCAATGCCTATGGCAACTCTGCGTATTCAGGTATGGTACAGGCCACAACCTCGGCTGCTTCACAAACCCTGCCTGCTGCACCAGCAGGTTTGAGTGCAACGGCGCTTTCAGCTTCAAGCATTCGACTCAACTGGACAGATATGGCAACCAATGAAAGTGGTTATCGGATTGAGCGTGGATTAAATACAAACAGTTATTCACAAGTAGCACAAATTGCAGCGAATAGTACAACGTATACTGATTCATCAGGGCTGCAGGCTTCAACGCCGTATTATTATCGTGTACTTGCGTATAACAATGCAGGGCCCAGTATCGCTGCAACCGCAAATGCAACAACACAATCTGCCGTAGTTAATTACACCTTAACCGTGAACAAATCCGGTACTGGATCAGGTACGGTAACCGGTACCGGTATTAACTGTGGATCTGACTGTACGCATGTCGCAACAAGTGGCACCAGCATTGTCTTGTCGGCAGTGGCCAGTTCAGGTTCTACATTTGTAAGCTGGAGTGGTTGCACCAGCACCTCAGGAAGTAACTGCACAGTAAGTCTGGGTAGTAATATGACTGTTACCGCTATATTCAATACGGTAATTTCAACATCAATCACTTTGAGTTTGCCAACAACAAGCACGACGGGTAGTTATACCTTGTCCTGGTCGGTAACAGGCCTGGCGGCTTCAAACTGGCCAATTCAGGAAGATTCTGACACCAGTTTTTCCAGCCCTACTTCATACTTATCGTATGACACGACAGTGCCTTATCAATATGCGTTCAGTAACAAGGCTAATGGCACGTACTGCTATCGTGTGTCTTTGGCGAGTGTATGGAGTGCGCCAGTGTGCATAACAGTGGCCAGAGATACTACGGCTACACTGAGAATTATCAATAACACCAAGTATGACATGATAGATCTGAGGTTAAACTCCGTACAGAAAATCAATTATCCCTATGTCATTTTGCCATCGGGTAGTGCGGATTATGTATTTACTTCCGGCGGCAGTGTGAGCGTGGCCTGGGGTGTGGGATTCTACAATTCCAGTACAACTCGTGATATCTGGTTTCTCGGTACCAGCAATGTAACGGTGACAGCAGGGCAAACCTATACGTTGACAGTTAATAATCCAACGTTAGGTAATATGTTGAGTGGATTTTCGAGTTCACGCTCATGGGATGGCGTCTACTATTGTTATTCGTGCTCAACGCTGGTGCATACTGCGCGTTTTAATTTCACCAGTAGTGGTGGCTGGACATTCTATGATGATGGGGCTTATGTAGGCTCAGGAACAGCAACACTGGTTTCATGGCCGAATTATGCGTCAATTATTACATTCAGGTTATGCAATACTTGTGAAAATATTCAGTTGAATTATCCTTTTGGAAGTTTTTATTACAGGAATGGTCCAGCGGATTGGCCGATAATTGAATATATTGGACGATAACCTGACGTTTCACAAAAACACAAAGCACAGGCCCGCAAATAGCGGGCCTTTTGATTATGAAAAATTGTGTGTAGTTAACGGCGTATTAATACGATGCGGTGTGTATATCGGTACTATTCAT
Source organism: Gammaproteobacteria bacterium (assembly GCA_016191795.1). Lineage (GTDB taxonomy): Bacteria > Pseudomonadota > Gammaproteobacteria > SZUA-229 > SZUA-229 > JACPVK01. The sequence continues at coordinate 17,965 of JACPVK010000437.1, read as the reverse complement.
CCAGGCTGATAATTCCCATTTTATGGGCTTCGTATACCGCCTCACTACGTGAGTGTACAGCCAGCTTACGATAAATACGTTTAACATGTGTCGTAACTGTATGGCATGAAATATCCAGAAAACCGGCAATATCCGCGCAGCTAAAGCCCTTGGCCAGATAACTCAAGACGGTGATTTCCTGTTTACTGAGTTTTTGTTGTATTTCATCCTGATAGTTATCGTGTGAGCTGATCTTGAAACGTTTTAACAAGTGGCGGGCAATCGATGCGCTAATAGGTGAGCCACCTGCCATCATTTGTATAATACTCTCAGCGATATAATCTGCGCGTCCATCTTTTAGAAGATAACCAGTTGCCCCCGCTTCAATGGCAGATACCACATGCTGTTCATCACCAAACACGGTAATAACCATGGTTTCGGTTTTATATTTTCGGTTACGAACTTCGTTGATGAGTTCAATGCCATTACCATCGGGTAAACCCAGATCACACAACAATACATCCGGCTGTTCACGTTTTAAACAGGCCATGGCGTCTGCTACGGTGGCATCTTTTTCAATGAGTTTGAGATCCGGGTGATTTTCTATCACCTGTGCCAGACGCTCGCGAGTACTGTCTTCGTCCTCAACTAATAATACCGAATACATTGTGATCTCCAATTCGGCGGTTATTACGGAAATTTACACGGTTTATGCTGAATATTCAGATATCGTTTTATTCTGGATGAATTGGCGTGACATGGGTAGTCACCTGGAAAGGTGATATGACAATAAGCGAGATTACTCATCAATATTCATGACATATATCAATAAGATGATGCGCATGCCCTGGTCACATCCCGTTTGTACCGTATTTACGGGATAGGCAATGTCCTTCTATAGGGTTAGTTTTCATATACGGCATTTGCTATGGACAGGGCAGTTGAAAACCACAATTTAACTTGTATATGAAGGAGTCGCCAGGATGGAAAACAAACGACACATCAGGTCAGCCGCTTTTATATTGCCCATCATGTTGCTATGCAGCTTCTTTCTGGTTTCCTGCGGCGGCGGTGGCGATTCGGCACCGCCTGCACCAAACCCTGCGCCTTCGACAGAGGCTGTGTGGGATCAGGCTAACTGGGATGAAAAAAACTGGCAATAAGGGAGAAATATCATGAAAACTTCAACCCAATATTTTTTAACAACAATTTTAATGACAATCATGGCTGATGCGTTGCTGGCCGACAGTCTCACTGTGCCCAATACATTCACGGCCGGTACACCGGCTATTGCAGCCGATGTCAATGCCAATTTCGCAGCTGTCAAAGCAGCCGTAGATGATAACAATGCGCGCATCACTACCAATACCAGTGATATTAATAGTAACGCAGCAGCTATTACATCCAATTCGGTCGCCATTACTAATCTCGATACAGCCAAACAGAATCGTGTAACCGGCAGTTGTGCTGCCGGTTACGCAATACGTACTGTTAATGCTGATGGATCGGTGGTATGTGAGCTGGATGATAATTCCGGTGGTGATATTACAGGTGTAACGGCAGGGTCTGGCCTGACTGGTGGAGGTACGACAGGATATGTAACCATCGATGTGTCTAACGCGGGTATTACCAGTACTCACACAAGTAATGAGCCAGGGATAGAATACGCGAGTGCTATCTTTGGCCAGGTATCCAGCTATATGACGGGTATTTGCAGCGGTAGTACATACAATTTTAGTAATATTACATCGGTTACTGTAGCAGCTCCAAGTAGTGGTTATGTATTAGTGTCAGCAGCCGGATTAATGTGTTTGTATGACGCTAGTACACAAGCACGACTTGCATTGGATGATGCATCCGCTGGTAGTACATTTGATCGAATATCATATTTTTATACAGCAGTGAACCAGCCTTGTTCAATAGGTCAATATGCGCCTTATAGCATGCAGGTTATTTATCCTGTCAATGCCGCAGGGAATTATACGTATTACCTTAAGGGGTGTGTATCCGCCAGTGGTGTAGATGGGTTAACTGATTTTCAGCCATTGATTGCACAATTTTTTGCAACGAAATATTAAATATATAAATGGCACTGATTTATATCATCTCGTTGTGTTGTCGGTCTTGATTTTTGATTATACGGATGCACGATAGATTATCAGTAATTTCGAATTGTTTATTCGACCGGTCTGATGCTTTGTATATTGAAGTTAATTCAGTTTGTTGAGGTGTTATTCAGGCAAGGCCACTTATGATAATAAATAATCGTAATGCCAGAATTGCTCTAATTATTTTAATTTTTGGTGCCATAATAATGTTGTATATGACAGGGCATGATCGTTTAAGTCCTGCGACACAGGAAATTGTAGCGGCCGACATATCCCGTCAAACAGAAAATAACACCCTTCAATCAAGCCAGTCAGAATCTGCCAAAATAGCCTTCCCTGCATTAAGTTTGGAGGGAACGCTATTAGCCGATAGTAAAACAGCCAGTGCCCTGATAAGGGTGAATAATGAACCAGCACGCTGGTTTTATCAGGGAACTGAGATATTGCCAGGTATAGCAATCATAAAAGTCGACAATGATCAGATGCTTCTGAAACAGAACATGGCTTATTATGAGATTATTTTGAATGACAATAATGGTGGCGGCTTGTACGAGCAAGCCGGGCAGGTTAATAATCATGATTCTGTTGAAGCGAAATATATTGATATAAAGAATGGGCAATCTACCGTGTTAAGTAGTGAATCTGTCAATGGGACAATGAATTCAGGTGATGCAATCGTTTTATTAGATGCTCGATAATCTTTTTATTGTTGTCACATCCGCATCAACAGTTCTTGCAATATAAATCAGTACGTACTGATTTATAAAAAACGTGAAGTGTTCCAAATATAAGATCTGCCTGGCTTGACCCTGTCTTAAACATATCTCAATCTACCGCCGCTTGCCGTTACCTTCTGCCTGGCAAGCACAAAATGAAATCATAAAAACCAACAGGGGATAGATATGAGTAACTTGTTTAAAGCCGACTGGATGAATAAATATAAAGAAGAATGGAACAAGGAGCCGGAACTTTCAGCTGCGCTGAATAAAATATCGTTTAATTCTGTGATTGGTTACGGATTTGAAGGTGCTGATGCACCGGTAGGCTACATTAAAGTGGAAAATGGTCATGTGGTTGAGGCCGGTGAATACAGTAATCAAACTCTGAACTGGGATTTGCGCGCATCCGATAGCCAGTGGAAAAGCTGGTTTAGCAAGGAACCCGGTATGACGGGTCTGGGCATTGCCTTTACAACCGGTAAACTCAAATTTATAAAAGGTGATTACACGTCCATGTTAAAAGATCCACGCATGGCATCGCCGTTTGTTAAAAGCTTTGGTGTGATGAGCCGCGTTTAATCATCAATTCGCATAATAAAAAGCCCATTCAATTGAATGGGCTTTTCTTATCTTATGTTTTACGTTTATATAAGATCGTTGTATGGCGTTATTGAATCATCCCGCCAAACGTTTTTTCCAGCTCTTTCGGGTTGGCGAGAAACATACCGTACATTTGCTCCGAAAAACTGTCCGGAAAAATATCCACTTCACCTTTGGCGAGAGCCGCGAAGGTGCGTTCTGCTACCTGGCTGGTTGGTGCTTTTTCCATTTCAAAATGTTCAGTCATGCGGGTATCAATAGGGCCAGGGTAGACACCGGCTACCATCATGCCATCGCGTTGTAATTCAGCTCTTAAGCCTTGAGTGAGTGAATGCAGTGCCGCTTTGGTGGCAGAGTAGGGGCCCAGGCTGGGGAAGTTACTGATACCGGCAATGGATGAAACATTAACAATGACGCCTCTGGATTTTTTTAGTGCTGGCAACAGTGCCAGTGTTAAATTGAGCGGGCCAAGATAATTGGCTTCCATTTCGGTCCGTGCAATCTCTGCGGCATTGTCGGCGCCGTTAAAACACGGATGAATAATGCCGGCATTATTGATTAACAGGTCCAGCGTCGCTATTTTTTTTGCCAGTGCCTGTATGTGGTCGGTTCGGGTGACATCGAGTAAAACGGGTTCAACGTTTTCATGGATAGCTTTCAGGCTGGCAAATGTACTGGCATCGCGTACGCCGGCATACACCTTACGGGCACCACGTTTAATCAGGTGTTCTACATAGGCAAGGCCTATGCCACGGTTAGCACCTGTTACCAGAGCGGTTTTTTCTTTTACATCAAACTTGATCATTTTTAACTCTCCATTGTTGGGGTGCCGCCCATGTTATTCATTTGTACATAAAAGATAATATGCATATTATGCATAGCATTTATTCATGGAGCGTATAAATATGACCGACAATACCAACCTGCTGGCCTGTATGGAAGTGTTCATCGCGGTGGCGGACAGTCGCAGTTTTTCGGAAGCGGCCCGTAGACTGGGTGTCTCCCAGCCCTCGGTGTCACGCCAGATCGGTGCGCTGGAGGAGAATCTGGGTGTGCGATTATTGCAACGCACAACCCGGCGCATCAGCCTTACCGAAGCCGGGGAAATTTATTATAAAAAAGCGCGGAAAATTCAACGCGAAGTCATCGAGGCCGGTAATGCGATTTCGGATTTTAAAAAAAGCGCATCAGGCTTGCTGAAAATAGGGGCACCCATCGGCTGGACAGAAATAAAAATTGCACCTTATATCAGCGAATTTATGGCGGCGCATCCGGAAATAGAGCTGGATATAGTCGCAACCGATGATATGCAGGATATCGTCGAAGAACGGCTTGATCTGGTGTTGCGCGTAGGCGCCCTGCATGACAGTAGTTATGTCGCGCAATCGTTAGGCAAGGTTGTTCTGGTATTGTGTGCAACCCCCGAATATTTTAAAAAACATGGCAAGCCATTAGTGCCAACAGACTTGCTTGAGCATAATTGCATTGTGTTTGATCACAGCTTCCAGTGGGCATTTAAAGATCAGAAAACAGAGCAGGTAATAGAAGTCAGTGGTAAGGTTAACACCAATATGGTGGCAGTGATGATCGCCATGACAATGCAGCATATGGGTATCACATTGTTACCGGTTCAGCTGTTACGAGAGCAGCTGGCCAGTGGTGAACTGGTGGAGATATTTCCCGACTACACCATTTTCTATCCGCAGCTGGATGTGAAAGAAGTTTTTGTACTGTATTCTAACCGCAAACATTTGCCGGCAAAGGTAAAAGCGTTTATTGATTTTTACCGCGACAAAATATAATCCATATCATTTGCACCAGGCATCCGGATCAAATAATTCCAGATGCGCCGGATTAACACACAAACGATTGTGACAGGTTTGGCGACTCAGCATACCCGTTGTGATTTCACCGATATACGCCCGGTAACTGATTTGCTGGGCGCTTTCCATTTGCGTCTGGTTGTTGTCATTCTTAATCATCATTCTGCCATAACCGCTATTGGATATTTGACCGGTCCATAACCAGCATTCACTGGTTTCATCCTGAACGCTGTTGTTTTGTATGAGCTGCTGTAAACGTAGATTCATCAGGCTGGCCGAATTTATGGTTTTAACGAGCTGTCCAGCATGCAAGTGTTGCAGCGGGGTTTGCCCGTTAACCAATAGGAAATACGATAACGATGACGTGCAAACAAAAGGTAAATGCTGTCTGCCAGTATTCGAATAACAGGCCAGCGTAATATGGCCAGCCACCTGTGCTTGCCTGCCAGTGACCAGGCTTTGCATGTCACATCAAGACCCAGCAATATTTCACCCGTATCAAGCTGGCCATGCAAAATGCGATTGGCATAGACTTTATCGATATGCGGATAGCGCTCTTCAAAGTCAGCATCATGCAGATTGGCAAAACCCAATGATCCGGTCTTATCTAGCTTTTTTAATTGTTGCATTTCGGCCAGGCAAAGCGGGCATTGGCTGTCATAGAAGATGGTGAGTTTTAAATTGTTTTGCACAGTCATACCCGTGCTAGTTAATGCTGCCAGTAATGTCTGAATCGGCACATTGGGCATAGGCAGCTGTTATGGTTGAATTGGCGGTGTGCAACGGAATGTCGAGATACTCGGCTTTATTGGTTTCGCTTTCGAAATATATTTTCAGTGCATTGGGGCCGGTGCCTTCAATGACGTAGGGGGCGCTATCGATATTGTGTACATCGTGCATGGAAATCGGATCGAGTGTTGAAATGCGCATGATCGGGTCCTCGTATGGATTAGCTTTTTTGAATCAAACGCCAGGGCTTGCCGTCGCACCGGCCATAATTGGCACAGTGACGGGTACACCCGCGGCAAGGCAGGCGTTGTTGTTGCGGTGTATCTACGCCCGGTGTGATATCTGCTGGTTTGGCAACGGGTTTTTGCATAGAGATGCCTCGCAGCTATAAAAAGGGGAGGCCAGGGGGTGGCCTCCCAATGACACGACTAACCTTCGTCAATGCCACTCACATAAGGGTTGGTAATCTTGTCGTGAAGTGTGCTGCCCGGTACCACTGAGCTCAGGATTTCGACATCTTCCAGCTCGACAGCACGCATGGCGGCATCGTAAAACTTCTCGGTGTTCTGGATTTGCTGTTCATATTTACTCATGGCGCTTCTCCTGTGGGGGTGAAGAATGGGTATGAGGCTGTATGGCTCATGGGTCCAGTATACATAAATAATCTTGTTTGTCTAGGACAAAACGTGTTATTATTCCATCCATCGTCTACAGGGTGAGATTCAATGGCTGATATTCAGGGTCTGTATTCAATCGGTGTGGTGGAGCGCGATACCGGCATAGGCCGCGACACGCTGCGGGTTTGGGAGCGCCGATACGGATTTCCCGAGCCCTTGCGTAACGAAAAAGGCGAGCGCGTCTATTCCGAATCGCAGTTACGGCGTTTGCAGCGTATTCGCCGGTTACTGGACCAGGGTATGCGCCCCGGTAAGTTGCTGCCCCTGAGTGAGGCATCCCTGGATGAGCTGGATGCCGGTCTGCAAACAACAACGACAGCGCAGACCCTTGATCCCATTGTGACGGACATGCTGGCTGCCATACGGTCGGTCGATGCGGGACGTATCGAATTGCTGTTGCGGGAGCAATACAGCCGTCAGGGCATGCAGGCGTTTGTATTGCAGACGGTTAACCCGTTGTTGCATGCAGTGGGTGAATTTTGGGCGAGGGGTCAGCTGCAAATATTTCAGGAACATTTTTTGTCACAACAACTGATTCGTTTTTTAAATGCCGAAATTGCCAGCATGCAAAAAAATGCCGGCAAACCCTTGGTGATGTTGGCCACACTGCCCGGTGAAGAACATACCCTGGGTTTGTTAATGGTGGCCGCCATGCTGGCATCACATGGTGTTTCAATTGTTAATCTGGGTGGCGAAGTACCGATGGAGCAAATAGGTTACGCCGTAAAACAATTTAATGTAGATGTAGTAGGTATTACCTTCAGTGGTGCCTATGCCTACAGCAGCATTCGTTCACATTTGCTTGAGTTGCGCGAATTAATTGCCGACGATGTCGATATCTGGGCCGGTGGTGAAGGCGTGCGCCGGTTACGTAAATTGCCGGACGGCGTTACTAAATTCACTTCACTGGAAACGTTGCCTTTATAGTTTTGATATGTATTTCAATCAGAGCTGCAAACAATTTAATTATTCACAATGAAAGAGGTCATGGATATGAAAACGGTTATGGTATTACTGGCTTTGTTAGTTAGCAGCGAAGCGACCGCCAAAGAGTGTTCACCCTTGCTGGATTTTGAGGTTAGAACGCTCAACGGAAATACCATTGTCAATCTTTGCGAGGCTTATCAGGGCAAAGTGATACTGGTGGTAAACACGGCCAGTAAATGTGCCTATACCAGTCAGTACAGTGCACTGGAAACACTATATGGGCAGTATCGGGACCAGGGTCTGGTGGTGTTGGGTTTTCCATCAAATGATTTTGGCCAGCAGGAGCCGGGAACAGAAGCAGAGGTCAAAACTTTTTGTAAAATGACATATGGCGTCGAGTTTCCAATGTTTGCAAAGACGCAAGTTAAGGAAAATAATGCTGATCCGTTTTATGTCGCACTGGCGACCAAAGCCGGGCGTTATCCACAATGGAATTTTCACAAATATTTAATTGATCGCAAGGGTAATCTGGTGGCTGATTACAAGAGTGCCAATAATCCCATGCAGGAACCGATCATCAGCGAAATTAAAAAACAGCTTCTGCAAAAATAAGCTGCAAGCGCAGAAGCCTGTTGTGATTTTTATTCTAAAGAGGATCTTCTTATGAAAGGTGTCAATCCTTATGTTTCGATGGAAGAAATTGCCATGAAACTGCCTCAGCTTCAGTCGCGGGATGATATTGAAAAAGCACTGGATGAAGTGGAATATTTGTTCGAAGTCATACCGCCCGAGTTGCAGGATAATGCCGAGAAACTGATAAGCCTGTTACGTGACAAGTTAAGTAAAACAGCCTGAATTCATCAAGCCAGGGAACCGCTGAACAAGTATAAACACAAATAATTCAGCGTCATTCCCGAATGCTTTTGTCGGGAATCTTCGTGAAATATTGCTGAGATTACCTGCGGAATTAAAAATCACAGTGTTTAAAAATGCAACAACAGTGCCAGGGGCTGAGCTGTTGATTTTTTCAATTTTCAGTTCAATATGTGCATATCTTCTATTGGGCACCTCTAAAAACCTGGATTTTTTCGCGAGAGCAAGGAAGCACCGCGCGCACGACTGCATGGATGAAGGAGGTAGAGCGAAGCAGGAAGCCCGAGCCGAGAACCGCAGTGTATGTGGGAATACATGAGGATTCGAGCACGGAGCTGACGCCGCTATCGCGGAAAAAGACTGTTTTTAGAGGTGCCCTATTTATAACCGCCATGCGGTCAGGGCATTATGGGGCCGCTATTAACTTTAACTGTGCACAAGGCATTACAGTCGGCTACTGCCCGTGTTGAGTGCTCACTGGATCTGGATCGTACAAAAACCACTGTCGAGGTCGATAGTACAGGCTGGATCTGGCAAGGCCGGCATTATCCATTCATGGAAAACTGCAAGGACAGAACGATTTATTACTGGGATGGCGAGTCGTTTCAGGGTGTATCGCGTTACAGCAATTCGCTAATCAAATTAGTACCCACCGAGTGGGGTGCGCCCACATTTGAAATTGATGGCATTAAAATGTTACCCACGGCAACAGTGTCGCCGTATGCCGATGCGCAACGTAAAGTTAATTTAATTCAGCCGCAAGGCAAGGTGATTCTGGATACCTGTGGTGGCCTGGGTTATTTTGCGGCGTGGTGTTTGCAGGGGCAGGCCAGGCAAGTGATCTCATACGAAAAAAACCCGGATGTTATCTGGTTGCGCAGTTTAAACCCCTGGTCACCGGCAGTTGCTGATAATTTTAGTTTAACCAATGCAGATATAGCGGAACAGATTGCTGCGTTGCCTAATGAATCGGTAGACGCTATTTTGCATGACCCGCCACGTTTTGGTATTGCCGGTGAGTTGTATTCACAAAACTTTTATAATCACCTGGCCAGAGTCATCCGGCGCAAGGGCAAGTTGTTTCACTATACCGGCACGCCCAACAGGCTTACCAGTGGTCGCGATGTGCCAAACGAAGTGGCAACACGGTTAAGGCAGGCCGGGTTTGTTGCAGAACTCAATGGTGATGGCGTACTGGCAGTAAAAAAATAAAACAGACTATATTAAGTTGTGTCTAAATTCTTTTGACAGGACATATGATCAAAAAACCACCAGCTCCAGGTGTTTCTCGCGAGGCGCGTATTTCTGATGAAGGCCTGCAAAGACTGGAGCAGCAGTTAATGCGAGGAGGCCATATCAGTCCTCTGGTGCTGGCTCAATGGATCAAACGTTACGGTGAGCCGGCACGGGAAATGATTAAACGATATGCTCACCAGCAGGATAGTGACTGACAGGATACAAACAGGACCCGTAATCAACTGGCCATATGTCATGGCTGCTCACTCTTGCCGGGTAAGTTGATAGCATGATCACATGCAAAATTTACACAGAATGTTATAGTTACCCGTAGCTGTATAAAGCCAGCTGAAATATGGCAGGGCTGAGGCATTGTACATACACACTGTCTCATGTTGTTGCGATTTGTTGTGGTAAGTATTTTATTGGCGCCAACGCCAGGCGGGCATGCAAGAGAAATCCATCTGAATGGATTCCGGTATTTCATCAGGCGATGGTGTATCAGGGAGTGTTAATTAGCCGTAACTCTATAAATTAGCCGATTTATACCAGAGCTTGCGAGTTTAAATGGCAGCACGGATTTGCAAGAGCTGTATCTATTGCTGTGTTTATAGGGGGAGTATTCATGTTGTTCCGCCGTGTTACGGGATCTACCTGCCAAATTCTGTTATCGCTGTACTGCTTGCTGTTTGCCGGCATTGCTCATGCTGGTGAGCCTTTGCTTTTCGGTGTGCTTAATCAACGCTCGGTCATTGCCACCGCAGAAATCTGGAATCCCATACTGACTTATGTCAGCCATAAAGCCGGTGTACCACTCGCACTAAAAATGGGCAGTGTGGCAGAAGAAACCACCGCGATGACGGTACGAGGTGATTTCGATTTTGTCTATACCAATCATCTGTTCACCCCCGAACGCGACAAGCTGGGTTTTAAATTACTGGCGCGTTTTAATACCTCAGGCATACGCGGTCAGATTGTCACGCTGACCACTTCACCTTATCAAACATTATCCGATCTTGCTGGCAAGCAGGTGGCGTTCGCCAATTCGGATGCCTTTACCGGCTATTGGGTGCCAATGGATACCTTGTTGCAAAATCATGTCAAGGTGACGCCGGTGTTTTCCGGAAATCAGGAATCAGCCATGACACATCTGGCCCTGGGCAATGTAGCGGCAGCCGGGGTTAATGATCACGTCATGGCGCAGTATTCACGACGCGAAGGGCTAAAATATCGTGTGCTGTGGTCTTCCGATCCTTATATGGATCTGGCTGTCATGGCGCATCCGCGTGTGCCGGCCGCCACCGTGAAAAAAGTACGTCAGGTATTAATCGATATGTCGAAAGATGAGGAAGGGCAAAAAGTTCTGCAATTTGTAAGTGCTAAAATCAAAAGTGAAAAAGTGCTGGCTTTTGTTCCTGCAAATGATGCCGACTATGAGAATTACCGAGTGTTTTATCGTAACACGCTGGTGACGAAACCATCCCCATGAATGTCATAGGTTATATGAGATTACGCTGGCGCCGGGTACCATTGCTGATTCGCCTGATCAGTGTCGTTACGTTGGTGGTGTTGATGGCGGCTACCGTAAGAACCCTGATGTTGATTCAGGAAATCAGGGACCTGGTGAATACCCGCCTGTCCGATGAAACGAATATTGTGCGTCAGGCCATGCCGCCGGTATTGATTGATTATTTGATACGTGGCGATTATTCCTCCATCAAACCAATATTGCAAAATCAGGTAAATGCCAGTTCCGATTTGCAACGTATCAGCTGGCAAAATCAAAACAGTCAGCTCAGCGTTGTCGATGATGATGTCGGGGCTAACCATGCACCCGTGTGGTTTCGCGAGCAACTCGGAATTATTCAATCAGAGTTTTTCATTCCACTGGAACTGGGTGGCGTCAACTATGGCAGTTTGACACTGACATACGATCTGGACCATGTTTTATATCCAGGCTGGCAGCAAGTTACTAATCAGATGCGCGCACTGGGCATGGTGATTTTACTGGTCGCCTTGATGACGTTCCTGCTGTTTCGTGGCACCTTGCGTGGCATGCGTGAATTGCAATCGGCCGCACTGGATTTTCAACAGGGCAAACTGGGTACGCGTTTACCGCCGGGTGATTCGGCAGAAATCAGTGCGTTGTCCGAATCGTTCAATGCCATGGCACAAAAAATCAGCGATTTAATTCAACGTTTGCACACCGAAAAAGAACTGGCAGAAGTCACCCTGTCATCTATTGGCGATGCGGTAATAACCACCGATGCGCAATCCCGGGTCACTTTTTTAAATCAGGTGGCCAGCCATCTTACCGGCTACCCTCTGGAAGAAGCATTGGGTAAACCTGTTAGTGAAATATTTCATGTTATTGAGGAATCCACGCGTGAGCCTATGGAAACCCCGGTTGAACAGGCGTTGCGTCATGGTAATACCGTAAAGTTATCCAATCACAGTGTGTTAATCAGTCGTGATGGCGAAAACTTTAATATTGAAGATTCCGCCGCACTCATTCATTTGCCAGACGGTTCGCTTGCCGGATGTGTGCTGGTGTTTCACGATGTTACCGAAAAACATCGCCTGTTGAGCAGGGTGCAATGGCAGGCGGGTCACGATGCGCTAACCGGTTTACCCAATCGCATTTTATTAACCGATCGTTTCGAGCAGGCCATCGCTGTGGCAAAACGTCACCGTCGATTACTTGGCGTTTGTCTGGTGGATCTGGATGCCTTTAAGCCGGTGAACGATCGTTACGGGCATGCAGTGGGTGATTTGTTACTCATTGAAGTGAGCACTCGATTACGTAAATCCATGCGGGCCGAAGATACCGTGGCGCGTCTGGGTGGTGATGAGTTTGTGTTAATACTTAATGACGTGGGTGAGGAAGAAGAAGTACACCACGCCGTGCGACGCATCCTTAATGCCATTGCAGCACCTTATACAATTGAAGGCGTGACGATACATATATCTGCCTGTATCGGGGTGACGCTTTATCCTGTGGATAATGCCGATGCCGACACACTGATGCGTCATGCCGATCAGGCCATGTATCAGGCAAAACAAATTGGCAGCAATCGTTATCAAATGTTTGATGTGACATTGCACGAAGAAACCCGCGCCGGTCACCAGACGCTGGAACGTATACGCACCGCCATGTTGCAGGGTGAATTGAGTTTGCATTACCAGCCCAAGGTGAATATGCGCAGCGGGCAGGTTGTTGGCTTTGAGGCCTTGCTACGCTGGCAACATCCGCACGATGGTCAGGTGTTGCCGCCCGATTTTCTCCCCTTGATAGAACAATCTGAACTGATCGTTGAAATTGGTGAGTGGGTTATTGATCAGGCCTTGCAGCAAATCGGGCTATGGCAAGAACAGGGCATGCTATGGCCAGTGAGTGTGAATATTGCGGCGCCCCATTTTCAGAACGATGATTTTTTTGATCGATTAAATATGTTGCTGACGCGGCACAATAATGTTGCGCCACGACTGCTGGAAATCGAAATTGTTGAATCCGTTGCGCTGGGCGATGTGGCACAGGTCAGCAAGGTTATTGCGGCATGCCAGGGCCTGGGTGTGACATTTTCGCTGGATGATTTTGGTACCGGTTATTCATCACTTAACTATCTGCGTCATTTGCCTGTTAACACACTTAAAATTGATCAGTCATTTGTGCGCGACATGCTGGTTGATGAAGATGATCTGGCACTGGTCGAGGCGGTTATCAGCATGGCCAGGTTATTTGCCCGTGATGTGATTGCCGAAGGTGTGGAAACGTCTGATCACGGTGTGTTGTTAATGCGACTGGGTTGCGATATTGCACAGGGCTTTGGTATTGCACGTCCCATGCCGGCGCAAGAAGTTGTTTTATGGGCGCAACAGTATCAACCTGAACCACAATGGAGAATGTGGTCAGATTTAAAATGGGAACTGTGTGATTTACCCTTGCTGGTGGCGCAGCACGATCATCTCGGCTGGGTTAAAAATGTATTACTCACCGTTGAACAGAATGATCAGCCGGTTAACGATACCCAGCTGGTCGATCATCATCATTGCAGTTTTGGTCACTGGTGTTACGGTCCGGGCAAACAGAATTATGGACATTTGCCCGAATTTAGTGCCATTGAGCCCGTGCATGTTAAAGTGCATCAGCTTGGTTCAGAAATTATTCGCCTGCGCGAAACGGGTGATTTCGAACAGGCCAGGGCATTGTGTGTTGAATTACTCACCCTGAAAGATCAGATTTGTTTGCAACTCGGTGATTTGCAGAATGCCGTGGCTAACATACATAAAAAATCCCGTTTGTCAGCCTGAATTCTATCGTTATACAATCTACTGAACATGTACTGGCGCATTCGCGCAGTGATGTGCTGGTTTCAACTCGCCAGCTTTGCGCGGGCATGGCCCGCTCTTACATTTTTAAGTAAGTGCCAATCCGTTTGGAGTTTTTATGTCCAGGCCGGCTACCGTTGACGATGCTTAAGATAAATATTGTTAGCCCACACAATCACCGGATGGTTTTGATAACGTGCGTAAAAGGCGCGCACTTCCGGGTCGGGTATTTCAATCCACGGGAAGGGATGTTGTCTGGGCATAAAAATAAATGCCAGCATGGATGCAACCGTTAAATCACATCGGCTAAATTTGTTGCCAATAAAATATTGACGATTTTCCAGTTGTCTGGCCAGAGTTTGCATTGCTTCGTCAAACTCATGCAGTGCCAGTTTTGCGGCCTGATCGGAAATCACATAATTGTGATAAATTTTGTAGCGCAAAATCGGGTAACTCAAGGTAAACAACCATTGTTTATAAGCTGCCATCGGGTGTGTAAAACAGTAACGCACAAAGGTCGGGTAGGCCAATAAACGATGGTATAAAATCCGCCGAATATTTTCCCCCAGTTCTTTATCCATGGCTGTTTCCAGTTGCAGGCAGGCCTGGCGTTCCTCAGGCTCGACGGGCGTTAAACTGTGCTGTGGAAAATGTTGTTCCAGATAATTAATAATTTCACTGGAGCCCTGTACGACGGTTTTATGATCAAGCAAAACCGGAACCGATGTGTCTGGCGCATAGTAGCGTACTGTTATCATGTGCAGGCCTGGAATAATTGGCACAGTTTTATAGGCAAGGCCTTTATGATCCAGTGCCCATTTGGCTTTTTCACAATAATGTGAATGTGGAAACTCCAGCAGTTTCATGGTTGTATGCTGATGCGCACGGGTGTTGATAAAATTATTTTTCACTGGCGTTATACGCATTCATTTCAATAACAAATTGTTTTTTGTACCAGATCTCAATGTCACGGGCCATTTCGCGGTGATGATCCAGCATCGGGTAATGACTGGCCTGTGGATATAAAACCAGTTGCTGGTTGGCCTGCAGGGCGGGCAGATATTTATAGTGTTCGCCCAGTACCGGGTCCAGTGTTCCCCATAAATAGAGTAAGGGCAGGGTGGTTGTTAGCGCCTCGCTCACTTCCATGTCAGCCGCTGCATCCAGGGTGAAGCCGGGCATGATGTTTGCCAGCCCGGTATAACCGTTGACATCCATTTCTTTTGCCAACGTATCTATTTCTGCATGATCGGCTGTGGCTTCACGTCCTATACCAATTTCTTTTATACGATTTCTTAATACGGCATTGGGTATCCATGTGCTGGCATTTAAGGCTGCTTGCGGGCAGCATCTAAAAAAACTCATTGGGAAAGGTGGTTCGGCAATACTTGGCTTAATCACACCGTTGCTGATTATCATGCCGCGAATCGGCACAGACTGACGCATAAGCGGTGCCACCACCGGTGTCGATAAATCACTGGTCATAACAATATGCGGTGGCAAGGTTAACAAATACGATTTTATGCACTGGCGATGATCTGACCAGGTATAACTTTCGCCTTTCAGAAATGATTTACCGACACCTGGAAAATCAATCAGTATGGATTGTGCAGACATATTATCTGCCAGTGATAATGCCAGTTTGCGATATATCAGCGCAGATAAGGGCACGCCCTCGATCATCACAAACAGGGGTCCATGGTTATCAATGGTTGCATTGGTTTTGTGTATATGAAGATGACAGGTGGCGAGTTCCACGTCCTGTTCAATCAGGTTCGCCTGCAGTGGCGCTGTAACAACGTAAAGCGCAAAACCAATAATTACCTTAACCAGCCGGTTGGGTTTCGTCATGTTTCCCCCTGTGCGAGTAATGTTGACAGTGTCAACAAAAGCTAGCATCGGATGTTTACAGTGTCAACATAATATTGTCTAATAACCCGGGTCCATTTCTTAAAGGTTCTGTTTAATCATGCCTAAAACCACCAGGGCGCCGTACCATCATGGATTTTTAAAAGAATCGTTTGTAGAAGCCGCCATCGAGTACCTGGAAAAAAACGGGGTAGCCAGATTAAGTTTGCGGGAAGTGGCTGCTGCTATAGGTGTTAGTCACAATGCGCCTTACCGGCATTTCAAGGGTAAGGATGCGTTACTCGAGGCCATGGCGGTGATTGGTTACCAGAAAATTGAAGCGATCTGTCATCAGGCAGCTCAGGACTATCCACGCGACCCCATACAGCAACTGGTTGAAGCCGGTACACGCTATGTATTGCATGCCATCAAACACCCGGAGCTGCATAATTTGTTGTTTGGCGCCAATATCAAATCCAGCGCATCGAGTGTGGAGTTAAAACAGGCCGCACACAAAGCGGTTATGGCGCTGGTTCGTATTATTGAAAACGGCCAGGCAGCCAGTTTGTATCAGGATCGACCGGCCGAGCAAATGGCGCTGGCATCCTTATCGGCTGTGCATGGCCTGTCGCAGTTTGCCCTGGCTGGCCATCTTAAAGACAGTGTGTTAACCACAAAGGAAGTGCGCAGCTATTGCGCCAACGTAGCCGACATGGTTTTACACGGTTTGCTCAAGCGTAAATAAAACCGGTTTCAGTTAACGGCCGGGCTTCAGGTCGACGTTGTTGTTCACAGTTGCAGGTGGGCAATGCCCACCCTACGGTAATAGTGAGTGGCAGCAAATAACTTCAGTTCGGTATTTTATGCGGACAGTTCATGGCTTTTATTTCTTACTTTTGTTTCAGCTCTTTCCTACATCATATGGCGTAGCGATACCGTACATTGAGTGCGCGTAAACCATCCCGGTTAATTTCAAGGAGAATGAAATGAATACACGCGTATCAATACTGACTCTGGGCTGTGCCCTGTTTATTGCCAGCCATGCCCACGCCGTTAGCCTTACCGAGCCGGTGGGCACATTTGCCGATTTTGCTATCACCGGAACCACCGTTGCGGCACGCCCGGAACTGGCCGGGACAGTACTGGAAGATATGATCAGCAATTTCAGTATTACCGGTGCAGGTGAAACTTTTACCGGCCAGATTCAAAATCGTGTCGTGCGCAGCATTGATGGCACACTGGATTTTTACTGGCGCATCATGCCGTTATCGGGCACGGGCGATATATCTGCCTTTCGTGTGGATGGATTTGCTGGTTATACACTCGATGCCGATTTTCGTATCGATGGACTGGGAACAGTAGCGCCGGATGTGGCTCGCTATTTTGGGAGTGTTGATGGTGCAGTCAACTTTCTGTTTAGTAATGAAGTGGGTATAGGTCAATCATCAAACTTTTTCTTTCTGGATACCCAGGCGACTCATTATGCATTAACCGGCCAGTTTGATTTATTGTGTGCAAACACGGGTTGTATTTCATCGCTGTATCCAACCTTTGCTCCCAGTGCCGTGCCATTACCAGCAGCGGTCTGGTTGTTTGGTTCGGGTCTGGTGGGTTTAATCAGCGTGGCACGTCGACGCACACATCAACCAAAGGAATAAACCGGGCAAAAAATCCCCGGCATCCAGGCCGGGGAAATTTGCAGAGCCAGATGCAGAACTGTAGCTCCGATTAGCGCAGCCTAATCGGAGGATTTTCATGCATACGAATACGCTGTGCTATTCGTACCTACGCTTATCCGCCCTGCATGCATAATTTTTTGACTTAATCAGAGCTTTCCTGGGTATCCGAGACGGTATATTGGCTGGTTTGTGATGGGTAGTGCTGCGCTAACCACTCACATAAATCAGCAAATGACATGGGGCGTGCATAAAAATATCCCTGCATCTGGTTGCATCCCAGCGCCAGTAATTGATCGATTTCTTCCTGTACTTCAACACCTTCTGCAATAATATTTATACCTAGTTCACGACCAAGGCGAATGATACTTCGCACCATGACATCATCGCCTTCACGCAAGGGTGTCACAAAACTGCGGTCAATCTTGAGTGTATCAATAG
>JACPVK010000436.1 GCA_016191795.1 Gammaproteobacteria bacterium | reverse complement strand
TCGGCCTCAATGCCATTAAGTTAAGGAAAATTTGTTCCGTTGTAGGATGGGTGGAGCGCAGCGTAACCCATCAAAATGGTGGGTTACGCTGCGCTCCACCCACCCCACAAAAGCTTAACTTAATGACATTGAGGTCGGCCTTTAGGCTGACGCTATTTCATAGGGCACAAATCGTCCTATGTTAGCACAGGTTATTTTTATACTATTTGCGCTTTTATTTGCGTGATGCACAGGGATGTGCGAGTACCGCGAGCGCAGGAGCGGCGCATTTGCGGTAATCTTTTTCTTTTTGGTGAAATAGGCAGGCTAGTGGGTTATTCGGTTACAGAGACAATAACATTAAGTTAAGGATCTATCTTGTAGATGTGCCTTTAAACTCACAGAAAACTTATGAGGCGGTATAATTTTCGTCGTGAGCGCACGCATTAAGGTACACTCATTCATTAGCTTAATGGTATTGGTACAGAGACTTATATAAGTTAGCAGTAAAGATGGCAGATGGAGCTTCTTTCGACTTGTCATCAATCATCTCTCCCGATGACTTCACTGCTTATTTACCTTCTTTTAGTATCTTCACAGCCTCAATCCATGGCTCCATACGTTGACCAATATTAAGTTGCACCGCATACCGCGGAGACACCGGTATTGAATTACTGTTGTTTTTCTTATCCTGGGTTAAATCAGTTATCCGCCGAGAATACGGTAATGGCACATGAATGTCACTAATATATAAATGACGTATATGGCCAACTATTTTTTTGTCTTGCCAATCCACACCGATCTCACCACGTGCCAAT
Organism: Gammaproteobacteria bacterium; assembly: GCA_016191795.1. GTDB lineage: Bacteria > Pseudomonadota > Gammaproteobacteria > SZUA-229 > SZUA-229 > JACPVK01. The sequence goes on along the minus strand of JACPVK010000436.1, from coordinate 5,746 downwards.
AGATATTTATTTTTATCAGCGTATTTTTGCGCCAGGATGTTCTGATTAAGCCCCGCATCTATTACATACAAACGCGAGTGCGTGGTTTTTAACTGGTCTAATTGATTTTTATAGCGGTCGAGATCGTCTGAATAATCTCCCTTATCCTGTTTATTGCTGATTTTTTTTTGAAGTTGTACCACTTTATGCTCGGTCTGTGTCAGTGCTGTTTGATAGGTTTCACCATTATATTCGAGTACCAGAATCACATCTGCTGTGTGTGCAGCATCGTTATAAGTATAAGTGTAAGAATTGTCATCTTTTTTAAGTTTTTCCAGATCAATACCCAACTCTATTAGTTTGGCATGATTTAACCAGCCTGGCGTGACATAGCGCGTGTATAAAAACTCCGGATCATCATCCGAATCCAGGAGCGACCATTCCAGATGCAGCGATGTGCTACTGTCTTCATCAAAATTGTGTGCGTAATAAACAGGCAGTGACAATTCACGTTCAGTGAGCAACACGCTGGCCAGTGGCTCACCTGAACGGTTGTAGGCAATGCCTGCTAACACCACTACATTGGTTAATAACAGCAGCGCTATGGCAGTAATCATTAGGTTACGCATGGCCACCTCCCGACAGCTGGCTTTGCAGGCGTATACGTTTGTACACAAACAACAATAGCAATGAGCTGAGCGCAATCACTAAAAAGAATAAATATTTGGGCATAATCTCCCACCACCAGTCGAAAATCTTGGTGTAAAGAAATAACACAAAGAATGCATTGGCAGTGTTAATGACATCAGGCCATTGTTTACGAATACCCAACGCTATCAGTGCAGCACTCGCCACAAACCCCGTAAGCTGGTAAAAACCTTCAATCACCGAATTGCTCCAGGGTAAATAACTGCCATTACCCCAGTTCGATAAAACCAGCACCGGCACCAAAAACAATAAACAGCCGAACACTCGGTATATAGGCATAAATCCACTGTAACGAATCTGCTTTATTAAAAGTGGCATGCTAAAAATAATCAGCGCAGGGATAAAAAAGTTTTCAGGACGCTCACCCATATATAACCAATACAAACCAAACCAGGTGCCCACACGTGCAGCAATAAAACCCGCCAGACTCAGAATACCCATGGCCAGCAACAGCCGTACATCAAAAGCATAAGCCAGTACAAAACCATAAGCAGCCCACACTAGCAAGGCCTTGTCGGATGGCGTGATATTAAATATCTGCCCCAACATCACCAGATTCAGCACAAAGCAGGCAAAACTCACCATGCTCAACAGTTTGGCAAAATACCCTGTGGACTCGCGACGCGATACGATGTAGCTGAACAACAGCGTTATCAGTGGTGCAGCAATCAATATGACCACCTGCAATGGTGTGGTTAAATAGCCCCAAAATTGATAAAACAGAAAAAACACACTGGCCGCCAACGCCAAAGCACCTATAAATGACGCTATTTTCATACCGGTGGATAGCTGCTTTTGACGCGAGCTGGTATCGATGTCGAACTGCTCGGTGAGTGATTTCAGCAAGCCCTCATGAAAACGCGCCACCGCTGCATGTTGCTCGGTACTGAGTTGCAGAACTTTGTCGGATTCAAGTTGCGATACTTCATCATAAAAAGACTGAATTTGATCGGCGCGGTGCTGCGCTTTTTGTTTATTATCCATCATGGCCATTGGGTTATCTCGCGTAATTAAATATTTAAATAAATATTTAAAAAAGACACCGGCGCAGATCCGATTAGCGTAGCGTGATCGGGCCCACGTTGAATTATGAAAATTTGATTAAAATTTGCATCGGACCTGCATAGATTCAGATTAGATTTTCCTGTGATTCGATTTTTTTAATTTCCATGCCGAACCTACTACTTTGAATCACGAACATTTTGCATAATCCCTGTAACTTCCTGGTGCCATCGACGAAACAGTTCCTGTAACCGCGGATCAGGAAACAAATCGATATAGACAGCCGGATCGGATGTCACCAGTAGCGTTTCATTGGCTTCCGCGAAAATAACAATTTTAAGCGGGAGATAGGGAGATATTTCAGGATAGTTTTTTTTCAGGTTAGCCACTTCGCCGGCTTTTTCAAAAAAAACGATTCGGTATTTATCACTCTTGTACCCGCTCTTCGCCAGACCTTCATCCACCTGTCGAATACCGGTGATGGTGTATCCCTGTTTTTTAATGGCGCTCTGCAAGTTTTCCATGGCAACATCATATTGTTTTGCGGAGCGCAGCATAATAAGCTCGCCGGTAATAATCGCCTGGGCAGGAAAACCAATAACCAGCAACACAAAACTCATCAGAAAGTTGCGTAAGCGCTTCATTGCGTCGCCTCCTTCAGAATTTTAGAATAGGTGTCATGCATCACCTGGCAGGCCTCATCGAGTTCATCGTTGTTAAATAACTGGCTGAGCCGTTTCGGGTTAATGCTCATGGCCTGCACCACACCGTTATAATTAACGACAGTTATCTGGCAGGGTAAAAACATACCAATTCGCGGGTCGATGGCCAGTGCGTCATTGATCAGGTCATAGTTACAAAAATACACCTTGGCTTCAGTCGTATTATTGGCTGCCGTGCCTTTGTCTTCGGTACTAAAATCAATCAGCTTGAATTTATTGTTATCCACCGCACGCTTGATATTTTCCAGCGTCTTGTCGAACGAATAAGCAGAGGTATACATAATCACCGCTGGCTCCTCGATGATCTGCTCACCGGTCATCATGGTTTTCTGAAAGCTGCGAATATAACTGACCAGGTTATTGACATCGCCCTCGCTCAAACCAAATTGACTGGCCGCGGGCATCGGCGTTTGTTGGCGCCCGTGGGTGATAATGGTTTTCAGCATCACATCACTTACCGAATTTAAAAAACCCTGGTTATTCAGCGAAGGGGGTGAAATGGGTAAATCACGCGGGCGTGAAAACATCAAACCGGTGCCTTTACCGCCGCGAGCGTCCTTACCGTGACAACTCACACAATGGGCATCAAACAGCACCTTGCCTTTGACAGCATCCGCTTTAATCGGTGAGGCATTCCATGCCGGTGCGCGTATATCGCGCCAGCTACGAATATGCGTGATGATGGCATCGATATCCTGATTAGAAAGGCGATAGAACGACGGCATGATACGCCCCGGCCGGCCGACACGAATGGTGCGACGTATATATTCATCGGGAGTTTGCGCAAGAAAAGCCTCAAGCCCAAGCGGTATACCCACACCACCCTGCCCCTGGTGGCCATGGCAAATCGCACAATTGTCGACGTAGAGTTGCTCGCCCTTGTCGGCCATACAGGTGAAGGCGCTGAACATTAACAGAAAAAAGGCTGCGTATCGGGCGTGTCGTGCATGCATAGGTTTGTTAGCCATATGATTGATCTGAATAGTAATTATTCTACCCCTAAATCACCGCCCCTGAACCATTATCATTAAAGTTAAGTAATTTCTGTTGTAGGTGCGCCTTTAGGCGCACAAGGTAACCAGATAGAGCGACTAAATTATTGTTACCTGCCAAGCTTACGTATTGACTCAGGAAGATTGTTGAGACATATCAACTCAGATAACGCCCATTAAGACGCTGGCCGGCTTTTTGTATCTCGTAGGGTGGATGCGCTGCGCTTATCCACCCTACAATATATTTGTTTCGACATAATTAAAGAGTACCTGATTCATACGTGCGACGAAATTAAGGCACTGGCCGGCTATTTGAGTTAGAAAGCCGTTGTAATATCAACTGCAGCTCGCTTTCACTCATTTCCACATACTCCAGCACACGGCCATACAGCATCACGGTGGGTGCGTTACGACCGTCACGCTCTTTTTGTAGCTGATTAATGCAGTACAACACGATGCGTTCTTTTCGGGTAAGGCCGTCGCGAACGTCGGGAATATTGTCTAATTCATTTTTGTTCACGTTTGCTTTGTCACTAATATAAAAATTCCATAACGAACAGCTTTGAGACTCTACATTTCTACTGCCATGCCTTCACAACGATTCAAGCCCACGTTCCAGATCCGGAAACTGCATTACAATTCCAAAATCCTTCAGCAATCTGGCATTATCAATCCGACGCGATTCCGCCATATAACTCAGCATACCGACCGATAACTGCTGCTTCGCCTGTTGCAGGCTAATCGCCGGCGGTGCCGGCAACTTCAACCGGGCTGCGACACCGGTAAAATATTCATACATGGTACCGGGATGACCGTCGGTAACGTTATAAATGCCTGTAATGGTTTGACTTAATAATGCCCGCTCACACACGGTCACCAGATCGGCCACATGAATTCGATTGGTAAACGGCGAATCCTGTTGATTCACGATCGGCTCGCCACTTTTAATGCGCTCGACCGGAATTTTACCTGGCCCATATATACCTGCCACACGCAAAATGACCAGCGGAATAGAATGCTGCTGACAAAATTGCTGCACCTGTTGCTCGGCATCGGCGCGGCGATGTGCGCGATCTGCAGTGGGATTTAACGGCCAGGTTTCATCTATCCACGCGCCATCGCAATTTCCGTACACACCGGTGGTACTGATTAATATAAGTTTTTCAGGCACATGCTTATCTATCGCTGCAAGAAAATGACGCATGCGTGTATCGATGCGGCCACTGTGCGGCGGTGGTGCCAGGTAAATGACACGCTGGCCGGATAAATCCAGATCCATGCGTGGCGTATCGAGATTAATGAGCTGGCAAGGTATTTTTTTGCTGTGGCATTCAGCCAGGCTGTTATCGCTGCTGACATAGCCCGCTACCGAGATATTTTTATGCAACAGCTGTTGGGCGAGTAATTTGCCAACGAAGCCACAACCGATGATTGATATAGAAGTGTTATGTTTCATCAATAAAGAGTAGTGCGATTAAGATAAGGGTGTAGGGTGGGCACTGCCCACCATTTATGGTTACGATAACGCATTCTGGTGGGTAATGCCCGCCCTTTAAAACAATAGACAATAGATTTAGTGCTCGTCAATAAACTCGATACTAATACGGCCATCCTGGTCTTTGGCATGCAGTTCTATTGCATGAGGTAATCGGTTCACCAGATACGCACAGGATACCGCAATCTTGGCAGGGTCCTCCTGTTTCAATGCCTTAAGTAAATTCATCGCCACAAAAGCAGATTTCTGCTTGCGATCCGGTTTTGAAATCAGTTCACCATGAATCCTGAAACCTCGATCCATATCGCTGTCCATCTTGTCGAGAAACGCCAGCTGTTTTTCATCGAGTTTTGTCGAACGATCATACTCATAGGCGAGTTGATCATTAACCATTATGCTTAAATTACTCATTATTAATTTCCAGTTATCCGATCTTAATTCAGATTTATAGCTACGTAGGGTGGGCACTGCCCACCGTTTCGAACTTAATCAGAGGTTACTTAGCCAGAATATTTCATCAAATTGATCACGGCAAAAGCGTTCGACTGAAGTCGAACCTACAAAAGCAGCGATTTTCCTGTGGGTCGGCCTTCAGGCTGACGCTTTTCCATAGGGTGCAAATCGTCCTATGTTAGCGCTGGTTATTTTTATGCTATTTGCGCTTTTATTTGCGTTCATTTGCGGTAATTTTTTCTTTTTGGTGAAATATCCGGGTTAAGGAACCCCCGAACAAGTATCAACACAAATAAATCAGCGCCATTCCCGAATGCTTTTATCGGGAATCTCAGCGATATTTCACGGAGATTCCCGACAAAAGCATTCGGGAATAACGAAAGAAACAGTATTAT
>JACPVK010000435.1 GCA_016191795.1 Gammaproteobacteria bacterium | reverse complement strand
TCCTACAGGTAATGATATTGTGGGAGCGGGCCATGCCCGCGACAGCTTTCAAATAGAGTTGAAATCAAAATGCGCAATTCATTAATAAAAACTGATATTGCTTCACTTGAGCAAAACAGCCTGGGCAGAGCCACCTCCTACAGGTAATGATATTGTGGGAGCGGGCCATGCCCGCGACAGTTTTCAAATAGAGCTGGAATCAAAGTGTGTAATTTATTAATTAAAACTTATATTGCTTTTTCATTCGATTCAAGTCTGTGACGGTCGACCAGATAATCCATGACCGTGTTCTCGTTTTCCAGGCGTTCCTTCCTTTATATGTCACTGCCCACTGTAATAAATGTGATATGTTGCACTTTTATACCTGTCTTCGCCGTGCAGAATGAGTGCTGCAAAATGTCATGGAGAACATGTATGTATATAAGTCAAATGATTAAGCTATATCTCTCACTCTGTTTTTCTATACTGGTCAGTCTTGTTGTTTTACCTGTTGCCTACGCCACTACACCAGATGGTTCTACACCGGCCAATGAAGGAGTATGTGATAGTCTAAAAACTGCCACAAATGGTCTTTATGGTCTGTGCGTTGCCTATTGTAAGGCGCAGGATCTTGATATGTTTGATAAAGAACCACCCAGCATAAAAATTCTTGAAAATTATCGCAAGAAAATGCAGGTGGGTGATCCCGATATGCCATGTGTAAAATGTGTTATGCAGTCAGAGCTGGATGATATGGTGTCCGACGGGATTGCGAGTTGTAATCGACTCATTACTAATCGAATCAGCATAACTGATAATGACAATCTGAATTTTGCTGAAGTAGATAAAACTCCGGGACGTGAACGCTGCCGATTTGTGGATGTTAATACAACACCGATGACAGTCAGATCACACGTTATTGCCAACGATAAAGATTTAACCGTAACTGCGTCAGAACGTGCACAAATGTATTTTGATGCGATAGATGCCACTTGCCTGTCAATAGGTAAGTAATAATAAAAACCTGGAAACACAACTGGAGGTTGATATGTCGATAAACAAGAAAATAATAACTGTTTGTACGGGATTGGTACTGGCTGTCGGGCTAAACTCAACCCAGGCTGCCCTGATGAACTTCAGCGTGATGGGTGATATCGTCATTGGTCAGGAATTATATTCAAATATATATAATCTATCGGCGGGTGATACGGTTACGCTAACGGGTACTTTCGATGATACCGGATTAACCTCCGGCACAGGCACGGTTTATTTTGATATAAACAATCCGGCAAACACTTTTGACATTTCATTGGGTGCATTCACCGAGAGCAGTTTTAATGACATAAGTTATGCAAGCGGAGGACTTCCGGCTATAACATTTAATAATTATCAGCTGGTGGATATGGATTTTCTCACTCAAACATTCAATTCATGGGGGCTGGGATTTGATGACCAGAACAGTATGTATGGAGAGTGGAGAACGGATGTGCAATTTTCTCCAGTGCCGGCTCCGGCGGCATTGTGGTTACTGGTTTCGGGATTGATTGGACTGGCAGGATTTTTGCGAAAGCGAGAATAATGTTATCCAGACAATCCTTTCAGGTTGTAGTATTTAAAGCTTCTGCATAGAAATGCAGAAGCTTTTTTTATTGCTATTTCGCGCCTTTCATAATACTCATCGCAGCAGCTACCATCGAACCCATTTCCGCCATATTGCCGGGCAAGATGAGTGTATTGCCTTCTTTGGCAACACCGGAAAATGCTTCCACATATTTTTCGGCGACTTTCAAATTAACGGCATCCATGCCACCGGGTGATTGTATCGCCTGGGCTACCATTAAAATGGATTTGGCGGTGGCATCGGCCACGGCTTTCAAGGCTTCGGCTTCACCTTGTGCATTATTAATCGCAGCCTGTTTTTCACCTTCGGAGCGTTGAATAAAGGCTTCGCGTTCTCCGGTGGCAATATTAATCTGTTCCTGTTTACGGCCTTCTGATGCGGCAATGAGTGCACGTTTTTCGCGTTCGGCGGTAATTTGCGCCTGCATGGCGTGGAGAATTTCTTTTGGTGGTGTTAAATCCTTGATTTCATAACGCAGTACTTTTACGCCCCAGTTGGAGGCGGCTTCGTCGAGTGCGGCCACAACAGAAATATTAATGTGTTCGCGTTCTTCAAAGGTTTTATCCAGTTCCATTTTACCGATGGCAGAACGTAACGTGGTTTGCGCCAGCTGGGTAATGGCCACGATGTAATCGCTGGTGCCGTAGGATGCCAGCTTGGGATCGGTTACCTGAAAATACAAAACACCGTCTACCTGCAACTGGGTGTTGTCCTTGGTGATACAGATCTGGCTGGGTACATCCAGCGGTACTTCCTTGAGCATGTGGCGGTAAGCGATACGGTCAACAAAAGGAATAACAATATTCAGGCCGGGCGCAAGCGTGCCGTGAAAACGCCCCAGTCGTTCGACTACCCAGGCGTGTTGCTGCGGTACTACTTTTACCGATTTAACAATAAATACAACGGCAGCAATCAAAAGAAATAAGGCGATTTCAAACATTTTCTGGTCCTCG
>JACPVK010000415.1 GCA_016191795.1 Gammaproteobacteria bacterium | reverse complement strand
GCGCAGATAATGGATGTTGGATCGGGCACATGTTCCAGCATTTCCATGCAGGTAATCACATCAAAACTGGCAGGCTGTTGTTCGGCGAGCTGCTCAACGGTGATTTGCTGATAATCAATGTCGACACCGCTTTCCATGGCGTGCAATTTGGCAACCGATAACGGCGCCTTGCCCATGTCGATACCGGTGACGGTTGCACCCAGTTGCGCCATGCTTTCTGACAGGATGCCACCGCCACAACCGACATCGAGTATTTTTTTATCTTTTATGTGTGCGCGTTCATCAATGTAGCGCAGGCGCAACGGGTTGATATCGTGCAGCGGTTTGAATTCGGATTGCGTATCCCACCAGCGTGCTGCCAGGGCTTCAAATTTTGCAATTTCTGCGGGATCGATGTTTAGTGGTTGCATGGTTGGGTCTTATAAAAAGAAAAAGAGAACGCAAATGCGCCGCTCTTGCGCGTCCTGCGCTCGCGGCATTTGTACGTCCATGATACATCACGCAAATGAACGCAAATAAAAGCGAATAAAATATTTTTTTGTGGTGCAGGGGATACTATATCTTCTCTTGCAGCGGTTGGTATTGCTATTTCTGCAACGCCTTTTAATACGTCAGTTATGGACAAGGTTATGCTCCAGTCACAATTAAAAATAAACAAAAGAAACATTTGCGTTCATTTGCGTTCATTTGCGTTTTCTGTTTCTTGTCTTGTTATCTTTTCATTCCACACACGCACTTTTTGCAAGATCTTTTGTTCATCCAGCGTGGTGAGTGCGCGCTCTTTTAACAAATGCTTGCCAGCTACCCAGACATCACTCACCTGTTCACGACTGGCACTGTACACCAGATGTGAAACCGGGTGATACACCGGTTGCATTTCCAGTGCGCTGAAATCGATGGCAACGATGTCGGCAAATTTGTTTTTTTCCAGCGAACCGGTAACGGTTTCCAGGCCAAGTGCGCGTGCGCCGTTGATGGTAGCCATGCGTAAGGTCTGGCTGGCATTCAGGGCTGAGGCATTGCTGGCGACGGCTTTGCCGATTAATGCCGCGGTGTTCATTTCGCCGATCATGTTCAAATCGTTGTTACTGGCGGTGCCATCGGTGCCCAGTGCAACGTTAACACCCGCATCGAGTAATTTTTGCACCGGGCAATAACCACTGGCGAGTTTCAGGTTGGACTCGGGGCAATGCACCACATGGGCGCCGGATCTGGCGAGCAGTGCAATGTCGTCATCATTTAATTGTGTCATGTGCACGGCCAGCAAGTTGGGGGATACCAGTCCCAGGTTGGCCAGGCGTTGTAACGGGCGGATGCCGGTTAGTTTAACGGCCTCGTTCACTTCGTGTGCGGTTTCGTGAATATGCATATGCACTGGCAAATCCATTTCATCGGCCAGTACCCGCAGTTTTTCCAGCGGCGCATCGGAAACGGTATAGGGTGCATGCGGGGCAAACGGCGTGCGGATCAGGGCATCGCTGCGGTATTGATCGCGTAGCTGCAGGGCCTTGTCGATGTATTCGTCGGCACTGCTGGCCCAGATAGTGGGGAAGTCGAGCACGATCAGGCCGATGCAGGCGCGTATACCCACTTTGCGGGCCAGGCGGGCGGTCACATCGGGGAAAAAGTACATGTCGTTAAAACAGGTGGTGCCGGAGCGCAGCATTTCGGCCATGGCCAGTTCGCTGCCATCGTGCACAAATTCCTCGCTCATCCAGCGGGTTTCGGCCGGCCAGATATGGTTGGACAGCCAGTCCATCAGCGGCAAATCATCCGCCATGCCACGAAACAGACTCATGGCGGCATGGGTGTGGGCATTGATCAGGCCGGGTATCAGGGCATGATGGGGATAGTGGTTTTCCACCTGTGCGTTATAGCGCTTTCTGGCATCGACAGTGGGTAGCACCTCGACAATGCGCCCATCGTGTATAGCAATGCTGTGGTGATCCAGTACCGGGTCACCCGGGGTGACAGGAATGACCCAGCGGCCATGTATTAATGTGTCTATGTTTTGCATGGCGGCAAGATACCTGCTGCAGTAAACATAGGCAAGTCAAAAAACATTAATTCTGGCAGGGGGTGGCTCATGATTTTGCCGGTAAAAGGTGTTATAAAACCGGTCACATATTACAAACTCAAACATGGAGAATCCGGATGAAGGTGTCAAAGAGAAATAACCTCGTAAAAATGGTCGGTGTGTTGCCGGCTGCAACCCTGAGCGCGGTGCTGGTGTTTGGCCTGGCAGCCTGTAACCCGAAAGTATCCCGTGTAGACAGCAATACCGTCACCGATTTGAGCGGCAACTGGAATGATACCGATTCACGTCTGGTGGCCGAAGAGATGATTCAGGATGTGCTGGCGCGCCCCTGGCTCAGCCGTTTCAATAAAGACCATGGCAAGGTGCCTACCGTCATCGTGGGTACGGTGCGTAATCTGAGTCACGAGCATATCAATACCCGCACCTTTATCAGCGATCTGGAAAAATCTTTAATCAATTCCGGCGAGGTGGACTTTGTGGCTTCTGCGTCGGATCGCAGCGAAATACGTGACGAACGCAAAGATCAGGATTTGCATGCCAAGGAAGAAACCCGCAAGGCCATGGGCCAGGAAACCGGTGCTGATTTCATGTTGCAGGGCAGTATCAATACCATCGTTGATGCCGTAAAAGGCGAACAGGCTCGTTTTTATCAGGTTGATCTGCAATTGATTGATCTGGAAAGCAACCGCAAGGTTTGGGTTGGTCAAAAGAAAATCAAAAAGACAGTTGAAAAAAGTGGATTACGCTTCTGATGTTCTGAAGCCAGAATACAAGGCCGGGTAAACCCCGGCCTTGTTTTTGTATATTGATCGCATTAATTCACTGTAGGGTCATTATGGTTTTCAATCAAGTTCAAAAAATATTTCTGGTCGTG
>JACPVK010000414.1 GCA_016191795.1 Gammaproteobacteria bacterium | reverse complement strand
TACTTTTTACCTATAGCTTTTGGGAAGATGAATCGTTTTTAAATGCTTACCGTAAATCGGAACTGTTTAATACAACCTGGGCAAAAACCAAAGCATTATTCAGTGCTAAGCCTGAGGCATGGAGTGTAAATCAACTGGAAGTATTAGATTAATTTAGAATATAACAAGTATGAATTATTGGTTAGTAAAATCGGAGCATTTTAAATATCCCTGGGCGCAATTGGTAAAAGATAAAAAAGCTGTTTGGGACGGTGTAAGGAATTACGAAGCACGAAATAATTTACGCGCCATGAAAAAAGGCGATTTGGTTTTTTTCTACCACTCCAACGCCAACCCCATCGGCATTACCGGCATTATGAAAATTGTGCGTGAAGCCTACCCGGATTTCACGGCACAAAACCCCGATTCCAAATATTACGACCCGAAAAGCAATTCAGAGAATCCGCGCTGGTTCATGGTGGATGTGAAATTTGTTCGCAAATTGAAACGCGTGATCACGCTGGATGAATTGAAACAACACGCTGATGCATTAGGCGATATGGCATTGCTGCGTAAAGGCAACCGGTTATCGATTAATCCGGTATCGAAAGAGCAGTGGGAATATATTTTAGGGCTGGAGTGAAAGACGAAAGACTGACGCAAAGGCGCAAAGTACGCAAAGTAATAATGATATTAAATTTGTCTTTGCGGCCTTTGCGCCTTTGCGTCAACGGTTTTTTATTAACAGAATCAGGACAGAAATAACTTGTACGCAGGATTCTCAGTTTCTTCCCACCACTGATAACCCAGATTATCAAAGAAGGATTTTAGTTCCTTGCGCTCTGCCAGCGCCACCTGTAACCCTACCAGTACCCGGCCATACGCTGCGCCATGATTGCGGTAATGAAACAGGCTGATATTCCAGCGCGTACCGATATGAGTTAAAAAATTTAACAGTGCGCCGGGGCGCTCCGGAAATTCAAAACGATAGATCACTTCATCATCCACGCCCGGCGCATGTCCGCCAACCATGTAACGAATGTGTAGCTTTGCCATTTCATTATCGGCCAGTGCGAGCACCGGATAACCATCTGTTTTCAGTTTTTGCACCAGCTGATCCAGCTCGGCAGCGCCTTCACTCAACTGAATGCCCGCAAAAACATGCGCCGTTTTCGAATCTGAATAACGATAATTAAATTCGGTAATACCGCGTTTGCCTATGGTTTTGCAGAACCGCCGGAAACTGCCGGGTTGCTCGGGAATGGTGACGGCAATCAAACCTTCACGTTGCTCACCCAGATCAGCGCGTTCGGCGATGTGACGCAAGCGATCGAAATTCATATTGGCGCCGGAATTAATGGCAATCAGACTCTGACCAGTCGCCCCGGTACGCTCGACGTATTTCTTGATACCCGCTATACCCAGCGCACCGGCTGGCTCGTTAATCGATCGTGTGTCATCAAAAATATCTTTTATCGCTGCACAAATTTCATCGGTTGAAACAGTAATCACTTCATCTACTGTTTCCCTGGCAATACGAAAAGTTTCCCGGCCGACCTGTCGTACCGCTACGCCGTCTGCAAAAATTCCCACCTGATCCAGCACCACCCGACGATTTTTTTTCAGCGCCTCGGCAAGGCAGGCGGCGTCTTCCGGCTCGACGCCGATGACTTTTGTTTCAGGTCGTAAATATTTCACATAAGCCGACACCCCGGCGATCAGCCCGCCGCCGCCCACGGGAATAAAAATGGCGTCAATTTTTTCGGCATGCTGACGCAGAATCTCGACGCCTACCGTACCCTGGCCGGCAATCACATCCGGATCATCGTAGGGATGAATAAATTCCAGCTTGTCTTTCTCGGCCAGCACCATGGCGTGCTCATAGGCCTCGTCATAGGTGTCACCGTGCAATACGGCTTTCGCCCCCAGCGCCCTGACCGCATCGACCTTGATGCGTGGTGTGGTTTGCGGCATGACGATCACGGCCGATACGCCCATACGTGATGCAGCCAGCGCCACTCCCTGCGCATGATTGCCTGCCGATGCGGCAATCACACCTTTTAAGGTCATCTTGCGCGATAGCTGATACAGCTTGTTATAGGCCCCGCGTAATTTGAACGAAAACACCGGTTGCAGATCTTCGCGCTTCATCCAGATCTGGTTTTGTAATCGGGCGGACAGGCGCTGAGCGCGCTCCAGGGGTGATTCAATAGCTACGTCATAAACGCGTGCACTGAGGATTCTTTTTATGTAGGTCTGCGGCATAAGGGGCAATGACTGGCGATGACTCCGGGAATAGTTGCAGGTATCATGCAGCAAAATTACACGAGGAGCCAGTGCTATGACACAAGATGAAATGAAGCGCAAAGCAGCCGAGGCTGCCATGCAGTATGTTGTGCAAGATGAATTCGTGGGTGTAGGTACCGGCTCTACGGTCAATCACTTCATAGACCTGCTGGCTGGCATGAAGGGCAAAATCAAGGGTGCCGTTTCCAGCTCGGTGGCATCAACCGATCGCATGAAGAAACATGGCATACCCGTCATGGAACTGAACAATGTTGACTACATCCCGGTATATATCGACGGTGCCGACGAGTCTGATCACTACCTGAATTTAATCAAGGGTGGCGGTGGCGCACTGACACGGGAAAAAATTATTGCCGCGGCCAGCGAAAAATTCATCTGCATTGCAGACGAAACCAAACTGGTTGATGTGCTGGGTAAATTTCCGTTACCGGTTGAAGTCATTCCCATGGCACGCAGCATGATCGCGCGCAAACTTGTAAAACTGGGCGGCCGCCCGGTATGGCGCGAAAACTTTGTGACCGATAATGGCAATGTCATTCTGGATGTACACAATTTGCGCATCATGGAGCCCGTTAAGATGGAAAATGAAATTAATTCGTGGGCAGGCGTGGTAACGGTAGGGTTATTCTGCAATCGCCCTGCTGATGTGTTGATACTCGGCACACCGAATGGTGCCAAAACCGTACTATCGAAATAATTCTCGCAGGATGGGTGGAGCGCAGCGTAACCCATCAAACAGGTGGCAAGTAGCAAGTTCGAAGTAGCAAGGAAAAGCTTTTACTTGTCACTTGCTACTTGAACCTTGCTACTTTGTTGATGGGTTACGCTGCGCTCCACCCATCCTACATTAGAATCACAACAACACCTTTTCAATTCCGCCATTCTTCACAGCCGTTGTGAATTTCTGTTGCCAGTCGGCACCCAGTTTGTGTTTGGCGAGCTCAACGACAATATAATCCACTTCCATGCCGGTATCTTCGCCATAGCGCATCAACCCCTGCTGACAGGCCGGACACGACGTCAGCATTTTTACATTACCCTTTATGGCTTTATCGTTACCGGTTAATTGATGGATATCTTTTTGTAATTCCTGCTGCTTACGATATTTAACCTGCGCTGCCACATCCGGACGCGAAATCGCAAAAGTGCCTGCTTCGCCACAACACCGATCAGATAATTTGACATCGGTGCCGGTTAATGTCGACGCCACCTTAATCGAATCATATTGTTTCATGGGTGTGTGACAGGGTTCATGATAAAGGTATTGCACACCCTTAACGCCTTCCATTGTCACGCCTTTTTCCATCATGAATTCATGAATATCTAACAATCGACAGCCGGGGAAAATCTGTTCGAACTGATACTTTAATAACTGATCCATACAGGTCCCACAGGACACCACAACGGTCTTTATATCGAGATAATTAAGCGTGTTTGCCATGCGATGGAACAGCACGCGATTGGCCGTCGTAATTTTCTGACCTTTTTCGATATCCCCCGAAGATGTTTGCGGATAGCCGCAACATAAATAACCCGGAGGCAAAACGGTTTGTATGCCCAGTTCATACAGCCACGCCAATGTCGCCTGACCAATCTGACTAAACAAACGCTCGGAGCCACAACCGGGAAAATAAAATACTGCTTCGGAATGAGTATCTGTTTTGGCAGGGTTTCGCAAAATAGGAATCGTCTTGTTATCTTCCACACCCAGCGTTGCACGCATGGTTTGCATCGGCAAACCGGCGGGCATTGGCCTGGCAAAAAACTGTATCACCTGCTCTCTCACCACGGGCTTGCCGGTGGTTGCCGAGGGACGACGTTTCCTTGCCAGTAATCCCGGGAACAGGCCCAGCACGGTATGCGATAAACGCTGCCCGGCATAACCAGCCTGAATTAACGCGGCCCGCATGAATTTCACAGTATTGGGTTTGCTCACATTAAGAAACGCCATCGACAAACGCGTACCAATATGGCTGCGACGCTTGCCCTGCATTTTCAGAATATGCCGCATCTTGATGGTGACATCGCCAAAATCAATATCCACCGGGCACGGTGCCAGACAACGATGACAGATCGTGCAGTGATCGGCCAGGTCATTCATCTCTTCAAAATGCCGCACCGAAATACCGCGGCGAGTTTGTTCTTCATACAAAAAAGCTTCCGTTATTAAACCCGAAGCCAGAATTTTATTACGCGGGGAATACAATAAATTGGCAGCAGGCACATGTGTGGTACATTTTGGTTTGCATTTGCCGCAACGCAAGCAATTCGCCACCATATCGTTGAGTTCGCCGAGCTCGCTTTCCTCAAGAATAATCGCTTCCTGTTTCAATAATCGCAACGAGGGTGTGTAGGCACGTTCCAGGCCGCCGGTTTGTGCCTGCAACTTGCCACGATTGAAACGCTCCTGTGGATCAACTTCCTGTTTATAACGCGAAAAGGCCTCAATCGCCTGCGGCTCAAGATACTGAAATTTGGTAATACCAATGCCATGTTCACCGGAAATAACACCGCCCAGATCGACAGCCAGCTTCATAACACGATCAACTATACGCTCGGCCTGTTGCATCATGGCGTAATCATTGGAGTTTACCGGAATATTGGTATGCACATTGCCATCACCGGCATGCATATGTAACGCAACAAACAATCGACTGGATAATATTTCCTTGTGTACTGTATCCAGCTTGGACTGAATCGCCACCATGTCATGGCCGCTGAAAATCTGTTTCAGGGGTTGTTCGATTTCACGACGATAGGACACACGAATGTCATAGCGCAAGATGGCGCGAATCACGCTATCGCCCTCGGCGATTTTATTTATTTCGGCCGGTAATAATACAGGCTGCTGACTGGTAACCGGATCATCGAGATGCGCCAGCAATGTTTCCCAGCGGTTACGTACGTTAACAACGGTTTTTTGTGCCGCTTCAAAACGCGCACCCAGAATGCGATCACTTTCAATCTCTGTCTTGACGAATTGCTGACGACTTTTCTGCAAGCATTCATCTATCGCATCCAGCAAACGTAACTTGTTGGCAATAGATTGCTCAACATTAATGCGTTCTATACCTTCGGAATAGTCCGCCAGACGATGCAGAGGTATCACCACGTCTTCATTAATTTTGAACGCATTGGTATGCGACGCAATGGCGGCCGTACGCGCGCGCTCTGACCAGAATTTTTTACGCGCCTCTGCACTGACCGCGATAAATCCCTCTGCATGGCGCGCATTGGCAAGATGAACCACATGCGATGCCGCTTCCGCCACCGCTTTTTCATCATTACCAACTATATCGGCTATCAGCAGCATTTTTGGCAAGGCACCGCGCGCTGCTTTCGGGCTGTATTTAACGGCCTTGATATAGCGGTCGTCGAGATGCTCCAGGCCGGATAATAAAATCTCCGGGTTTTTATCCAGATAATCTTTTATCTCAACAATGGCCGGCACCGATTCACGCAAATCCGTGCCATAAAACTCCAGACATACAGTTCGAATACAGGGTGGCATGCGATGCAGCACAAATACCGCCGAAGTTATCAAACCATCGCAACCTTCTTTTTGAACACCGGGCAGGCCGCCGAGAAATTTATCGGTCACATCCTTGCCCAGACCTTCCTTGCGCAGGGATTTTCCTGCGAAGGTTAAAATTTTCGCCTCACCAATCGGAGTTTTCTTTTTTGCATCCTGGCGTGTTACGCGAAACGTGACGGTCTCCGGCTCATGTATTTTTCCCATGTTGTGATCCAGCCGTTCCACATCCAGCCAGTTACCATCCGCCGTGACCATGCGCCAGCTCAACAAATTATCCAGCGTGGTACCCCACATCACCGCTTTTTTGCCACCGGCGTTCATGGCAATGTTGCCACCAATGGTCGAGGCATCCTGCGAGGTTGGGTCAACGGCGAATACCAGCCCATGCTGCGTGGCCAGTTCCGATACGCGTTTAGTCACCACACCGGCTTCACAACGTACCGTCGCTACCGGCTTTGACTGGCCGGGTATCGTGCGCTGCTCTACCGCTGACAGCGCTTCCAGTTTTTCCATGTTGATGACGGCAGTATTCTCATACAGCGGAACCGCGCCACCGGTGTAACCGGTACCACCGCCGCGGGCGATAATGGTGAGATTGAGCTCGGTACAGGCTTTCACCAGCAAGGGTATTTCTGCCTCGCTATCCGGCGTCAGCACAACAAAAGGAAACTCGACACGCCAGTCTGTGGCATCGGTTACGTGCGATACGCGCGCAATGCCGCTGTAATCAATATTGTCATGGCGAGTAACACGACCAAACACATGTCGCGCTTTTTGACGTAAGGCATGCTGGGTCTCAAACCAGTCGGAAAACCGGTTCACGGCTGCACGTGCCTGCGCTTCCAGTTGCAGCGCTTTTTCGTTGCCGGCAGCACGCGCCACAATTTGATCCAGCCGATGATGCAAGGCCGACACCAACAAACGCCTGCGTTTTTTATTTTCCAGCAAGTCATCCTGAATAAACGGATTACGGGTAATGACCCACATATCACCCAGCACCTCAAACAGCATGCGCGCTGAATGACCGGTGCGACGTTCGCCGCGTAATACGTTGAGTAATTCCCAGGTGGGTTCACCCAGAAAACGAATAACGATTTCGCGATCAGAAAACGAGGTGTAGTTATAGGGAATTTCGCGAATGCGGCTGGATTGAGTGGTCATTATGAATTGATCTTCAGGCTGGCTAATGGCCGCAAAAAGGAGATGTAAATATTAACACACCGCTCGCCACTCCAAACCTGAACAATGCAGGTGGATTAATCGTCTGCCGTACTATTTCATAGTGGTGTTTTTTAAAACAATAAAAAACGGGGCCGAAGCCCCGTTCTTTTAGCAATTAACCTCGTGAGAGATTAGAAGCTGTGAGATACACCCACTGAAAATGCAGTTACGTCATCATCTGGAGTAACGTCTGGGCTATACATGCTGTACAGCGCGTACACAGTAGTACGTGCAGACATGTTCATGTCGTAACCAAGAGTGATGTTTGTTGCGTCATCATTGGCGGTGCCGTCAATATCAGACAACTGGAAGAACTGAGCTTTGACAGCATTGTCACCCATACCAAACTTGGCACTCAGACCCATAGCCACTTCGTCTTCAGCATTGTCTGTAGCAGCTAAAGCGTCATCTGAACGTGCGTTATAGAGAAAACCAACCTGCAATGTATCTATTTTGTAGGTTGCAGCCAAACGCATCTGGTCAGCGATCAGGTCGCCGCTGTCCATACCAAAACCGACATACAGATCGCCTGCTTCATAGGTGAATGACAGAGAAGTGCCATCAGCTATGCCATCGCACACGTCACCGGCACAGGCTACGCCTTCACCTGGTTTCAACTGTACGATTGCCTGCATGCCACCCATTTTTGGGCTGAAGTAGGTAATGGTGTTAGTGAAACGCTCATCGCCATCAACGCCGAAGTTGGCCATGTCAGCGATGGTGTCATTGAATACATCGGCTTTGCCCTGTGCCATCTTGGTTGGTGAGTCGTGACGACCTAACAGTACAGTACCCATACCGGCTGAAACACCTACGTACTGGTTACGACCACCTAATGTGCCAGCGTCAGAAACATCAACTGAAAACTCCATCTTATACACAGCTTTCATACCACCGCCCAGATCTTCCGAACCTTTAACACCAAGGCGAGAATTTCTGCTGGTTACATTCCAGTCATCAGCTTCTGCGGAATCATCGTATGACATCTTGTCTACGGAGACATGAGCAATACCATAAATTTCGGCGCCTTCAGCCATTACATTTGAGGATACAGCCAGGCCGGCTGCGATTGCGATTGCAAGTAAACGTTTATTCATTATGCAAGACTCCTGCATGATTGTTATTGGGTCATAGCTATGACTTCTTGTGTGGTCAGACCAAAAAGTCGTGCCTATTTATAAACAATTACCAGAGCAAGTCAACATCTTGACCGGTAAATTCTTCATGGAGACACTGTTTTAAGGCAGTATTTCCTGAGAAGTATTATGTGGCAGATTTGTTACAGTTACGTGAAAACCGCAACATAACCCACTCAAAAACGCAGTATCCGGAATTACCAGCACCCCGCATTTGATACGCCTCAATTCTTAAGAAAAAACTTGCTATAAAACATGCTGGGCAGGGAGCCGTGACCATGCCTCCCTTGACAGATTTCAGGCAATAAAAAACCCGCCGAAGCGGGTTTTGTATGGCTGGGGAACCTGGATTTGAACCAAGATTGACGGTGTCAGAGACCGCTGTCCTACCATTAGACGATTCCCCAGAAAAACCTGGAAACGTCGAATTAACGCTTGGAGAACTGGGTAGCGCGACGAGCTTTACGCAGACCAACTTTCTTACGTTCAACTTCACGTGCATCACGAGTCACAAAGCCGGCCTTACGCAGCGGGCTGCGCAGACTTTCGTCATAGGCGATCAGGGCGCGGGTAATACCGTGGCGGATGGCGCCAGACTGACCGGTACCACCACCGCCTGTTACCGTGATATGGAAATCAAACTTGTTACCCATGCTCACAACATCCAGCGGCTGGCGAACCACCATGCGAGCAGTCTGACGACCAAAGTATTCATCAACCGGGCTGCCGTTGACGACGATGCTGCCACTGCCAACGCGCATAAAAACGCGTGCGCTGGAGGTTTTGCGGCGACCGGTTGCGTAATATTGTGTTTCTGCCATAACGATTCCTGCTATCTGTCTAGATCTATCTGTTTAGATAAAATCAGCAATTAATTTCCAGCGGTTGTGGCTGCTGGGCTGTGTGAGTGTGTGTAGGGCCTGCGAATACCTTGAGCTTGGTATACATGGCCCGACCCAGCGGGCCTTTGGGCAACATGCCTTTTACGGCGCGCTCAATCACCAGTTCGGGTTTCTTGGCAATCAACTTTTCAAAGTTGATGGACTTGATACCACCGATAAAACCGGTATGCCAGTAGTAAATCTTGTCGGTCGCCTTCTTGCCGGTCACTTTGACCTTTTCGGCATTGATGACAACGATGTAATCACCGGTATCAACGTGCGGCGTATAAATGGCTTTGTGCTTGCCACGCAAACGGCGGGCAATTTCAGTGGCCAGACGGCCCAGAGTCTTGCCATCGGCGTTCACAACGTACCAGTCACGTTTGACGGTTTCGTTTTTGGCACTGAATGTTTTCATGATATTTCCTACAGATCTTCGCTTGAACGGAAAGGCGGCGAATAATACAGAATTCATTTGCAGTAAACAAGTTAAAAACAACAAACCGTTTTTAACAATGTTACTCGACAGCCTAACTACCTGAATTTTGGGCAAAAAAAAGCGTGACAGGGGGTGCCACGCCAAATAAACCACCAAAGGAGGATGGAGGAGTCAGTTCGAATCAAATCCGGAAATGCCGGAGATTCAGAACATGAGACTATTCTAATATACATCCGCGTTGTTTGCAAGTCAGAACACGCCTGCTGCCAACAACTTATTTCAACTGCAGGCGAGGAACCTTACGTCCATTTATCAGATGCTCCTGGATGATTTCTTCCATATCCTGCTCATCCACAAAGGTATACCAGGTCTCTTCCGGATAAATAACCATTACCGGCCCCTGCTCACACCGATCCATACAACCAGCCGAGTTAATACGCACATCGCCCTTCAAGCCCAGCGCCTTGACTCTGTCTTTAGCGTAGGCCCTGATTCGACCGGAACCAGACTGATTACAGCAGAGCTCACCGGCCTCACGCTGGTTAGTGCAAATGAAAACATGATATTTGTAGTAAGACATTGCCTGTGACCTGTTATATTTCTATCATTCTGACAAAGTATACCCTCAGCCTGAAAGCCCCACGATCTTTTGAAATCCATCGATTCACAACCCGACACCCTGAACCCGACCGACGTATACCGGGCCCTGCAACAGGATGCTGATAGCTGCGTTATGTGCGGCATGTGCCTGCCACATTGCCCAACCTATCAGGTTTACCAAAATGAGTCGGAATCGCCTCGTGGCCGAATTTCCATCGTCCAGGCTTACGCACAAGGCCGTATCGAGCCGGACGCGGCCATGCTTCTGCATCTGGACCATTGCCTGGGCTGCATGGCCTGTGAAGCCATGTGCCCCTCGCAAGTCGCCTATGGACGCCTGATAGACAATGCACAGGCACTGTTAGCCAGGCACAGAACGGATCGCCCGGGGTCGCTGACTCTACTACTTAACCAGACGTCTCATAAAGGCGGCATAAATCGATTGGCTACCGCACTGGACTGGTACCAGGCCAGTGGCTTGCAGAAACTCACCGACAGGGTGTTGCGAATGGCAGGTAGCACACAAATTGCGCATTCAAACGAAATACTGGGGCAGGCAAAAACTGCACGGCTGAGACCCTTCTATCCCGCCACCAGCACAACTGTGGCTGACGTGGCTTTATTCACCGGCTGCATGGGTTCCAGTTTTGATGGCGAGACACTGCAAAATGCCATAAAAGTATTGACCCGACTGGGGTGCAACATTCACATCCCGCAGGATCAACAATGTTGTGGCGCCTTGCACCAGCATCACGGCCAGCCAGATAAAGCAAATCAATTGATCGCTCAAAATCGTCTGGCTTTCAACAAGCTGCCGATCTCACACATAATTTATATTGCTAATGGCTGCGGAGCGCAGCTTGCCCAATATGACCTGCCAGCTCCTGTAATTGATATTATGAGTTTTCTGGTAACAACTGCCGCCTGGGAAACTATCCGGTTGAAACCGTTTAACGAAGCCGTTTATATTCATGAGAGCTGTAGCAGTCTTAACAAACTAAAAATTGCCGGCACCATGCGTCGGGCGTTGAAACGCGTTCCTCAACTGCAAGCTTTTGAACCAGCAACATCTGTATGTTGCGGCGCCGGTAGCAGCCATCAAATGCTGTTTCCCGAACTGACAGAAAAACTTCTCAGGTTAAAAGTGCACGAGATTAAGGAATCTCGAGCAAAATACTTACTGAGCGACAATCTTGGCTGTGCATTGAACATCAAAAGCGGACTTAGTAAAGCAGGCATTGATGTTGAAGTAATTCACCCGATTACGATGC
>JACPVK010000413.1 GCA_016191795.1 Gammaproteobacteria bacterium | reverse complement strand
TTTCGTCAAGGGCAGTGTATTCAAATGCGGCCATATTTTTCTTTTGCTTTATTTATGGTATCGAACCAGGTATATGTTTTTTCGCCTGCTGGCAGGGCGAAATAAAGCGACCAGCGCATGATGAAAAATCAGTAAACACAATAACGAAACAGAATCATTAGTCTTCCTTCGTTACCCGAATCACTTCCTCCAGCGAAGTGTCTCCTGTCAGGATCAATCGCTGCCCATCCTGGCGTAAACTTTTAGAAAACTGACGTGCGTATTTTTCCATTTCCTGTTCGCCAGCGCCGTCGTGTATCAGGCTTTGCAATTTGCCATCGATACTGATGAATTCATAAACACCGGTACGTCCGTGGTAGCCCAGATGATTACATTGGTCACAGGTGCCGGGTTGGTAAACGGTAGGTGGTGAGGCAGGTGATACACCCAGCCATTCGCATTCGGTGTGGCTGGCAACGTGAGGTTGTTTGCAATACGGGCAGAGTCTGCGTACCAGGCGTTGGGCCAGTACACCAATTAAACTCGATGCCAGCAGAAAAGGTTCTACACCCATGTCACGTAGTCGCGTAACGGCGCCAATCGCGGTGTTGGTGTGCAGGGTAGATAAAACCAGATGACCGGTGAGTGATGCCTGCACGGCAATGGCGGCGGTTTCCAGATCGCGAATTTCACCGATCATGACGATGTCCGGATCCTGACGCAGAATGGCGCGCAGGCCACGGGCGAAAGTCATTTCAACACGCGTGTTAACCTGTGTCTGGCCGATACCGTCAAGAAAATATTCGATGGGATCTTCAACGGTAAGTATATTGCGGCTCTTGTCGTTTAATCGGGTAAGCCCTGCATACAACGTGGTGGTTTTACCGGAACCGGTAGGGCCGGTGACGAGAATAATGCCGTGAGGTCGATGCAATAATTTATCAAAATGATCACGATCGGCTTCGGCCATGCCCAGATGTTGCAAATTCATCCGTCCAGCCTGTTTGTCTAATAAACGCAACACAATACGTTCGCCATGACCGGCCGGTAAAGTAGAAACACGCACGTCAACCGAGCGCCCTGCCACTTTTAACGATATGCGTCCATCTTGCGGCAAACGTTTTTCGGCGATGTCGAGCTTGGCCATAACCTTTACGCGCGAAATAACCAGCGGTGCAATGTTTTTCGGCGGCTGTAATATTTCGCGTAATACGCCATCAACACGAAAGCGCACGCGCATGCGATTTTCAAAAGCTTCGATATGAATATCCGAGGCGTTGATTTTGATGGCTTCGGTGAGCACAGCGTTAATTAAACGAATGATGGGTGCATCATCCTGCGATTCCATCAAGTCTTCCGGTTCGATGGTTTCGGCCAGTTGATCGAGATCCAGTTCTTCACTGACATCTTCCATCATCGCCATGGTCTGGCCGGAATCGGTTTCGTAAGTTTGTGCCAGCAAGGCTTCAAACTGTTCGGCGGTGGTGGCGGAAAGCTGTAACGGGCGCGCAAAGATGCGTCGCACTTCGCTGATGATTTGCGGATTGGGCGTATCGCGGTAGAGCAATTGTGCCTGGCCAGATTCAATCTGGCCAATCAGCACGCCATAGCGTTTGGCAAACGCATAAGGCAGGCTTTGCGCGGTCAGCGGTGCTGTGGATTCAGCTTCAATTATCGGCTGCGGGTTGTTCATTAGAGCTGGCAGCAGGTATGGGTTGTTCGTCGACAGGAACGGTTTCTTCCGGCGCAGTCAGCGGTAATGCTTGTGGCGTATCACTGGCAGGTACAGTAACAGTATCGGTGATGACAGGCGTAGTATCCCGGGCCTCATTATTCAGTGGAATCGGTGCAGGTGATTCGGCTTGCGGTGTGACGACCGGCGTTGTTGTGGCCGTGGCAGCGGGAGCTGTTATAGTGGCGTCAGATGCTGGTTCCGGTGCAACGGTTTGTGGTTTAACGGGTGCAGGTTGATGCTCCGGTAATAACGGCATTTCTTCGGAGCCCAGTAATCCGAACCCATCCTGGCCAGACTGCATTTGCTGGGCGCGCAAATAATTATATTTTTCGGTGGTGTGTTTTTGTGCGGTCTCGCTATCGGGCAACAGACTGGGCCGCATAAATATCATCAGGTTCTGTTTTTCTTTGGTGGTGGATTGAGAACGGAACAAAACGCCAAGTAATGGAATATCGCCGAGTACCGGTACTTTTTGTTCGACGTCGCGCATTTGATCATCGATTAAACCGCCCAATACCAGAATCTCGCCGTTTTCCACCAGTACAGTAGTCTTCAGTGTGCGTTTGTTGGTGATGATGTCGGCAGCTGAACCTGCGCTTTGTGAAAGATTGGAAATTTCCTGATCGATTTCGAGCTTGATGGTGTCGCCATCATTCACCTGTGGCGTGACTTTGAGTGTGATGCCCACATCTTTACGTTCAATAGTCTGAAACGGATTTGTAGAACCACCGGTGCCACCGGTATTGGTGAACGAGCCGGTAATAAAAGGTACGTTCTGGCCGACGACGATTTGTGCTTCCTGGTTATCCAGCGTGACAATGCTGGGGGTAGACAGAATATTGGTTGACCCATCAGCACTCAGGGCGCGCAGCAGGAAACCGAAACGCGTGCCGCTGTCACGGCCTACGCCAATGTTCATGCCATTGCCAAGTGCCTGGGAGATGGAGGCGGGATCGCCGGTGAACAGGCCAAGTATGCCGGGCGAGCCAAAATTTGAAACACCAATCGGCGTGTTGCTGGTTGCATTGGCATCACCGGCAATGACAAATTGAGAACTGAAATCCTTGGATTTATTTTCAGAAATTTCCGCAATAATGGATTCAATTAATACCTGGGCGCGACGAATATCCAGCTGGCGAATAATGTTGCGCATACGCTGCATCACATCCGGGCCGGCAGTGATGATGAGGGCATTCGTGGCGGTGTCGGATTGAATATCAAAATCCTGGCGTTCTGCCGGGGCGGCAACAGCGGCTTTGGGCTGGCCTTTTTCTGCGCCTTTCTGCACCCCGGTGAGCACCTTGAGCATGTCTTCGGCTTTGGCGTATTTGAGATAAATAACGTGCGTGTTGCCGGTGTCGTTATTGGTTGGCGTGTCGAGCTGGGCAATGGTGGCGCGTACCCGCAGGCGATCACTGCGTTCACCGTTAAGCAAAATACTGTTGGTGCGTTCATCGGCCGCCAGAGATAACGTGCTGCCGGCATCTGGTGCCTTGGGAACTGTGCCCTTGAGCGTGGTAAGTATGCGTACCAGTTCGGTGGCCGAGGCATGTTTAAGCTGAATGATTTCCAGCTCGCCGGTGTCTTCCTTGTCGATCGCTGCGATGATTTGTTGCAAACGAGCGATATTGGCAGCGTAATCGGTGATGATGAGTGTATTCGATGGATTGTAGGCAGCCAGATGTCCCTGTTGTGGTACCAGCGGGCGCAATATCGGTACCAGTTGCGCCGCGGCAACATGATCCATGGTTAGTATCCGTGTGATCAGTTCATCACCGCTGCCCCGGGTGGCCGTCGGCAAAGATTTGGCATTGGCCTCGGGAACGATCTTGATCACATTACCCATGGGGATGGCCGAAAAACCGTGCACCTGCAGGATCGACAGGACGACCTGATAAACCTCGGAACTGGACATGGTTTTGGCTGACACCACGGTGACATTGGCTTTTACACGTGGGTCAACAATGAAATTTTTGCCGCTGAACTTGGAAACGGTACTGATGAGTGCACGGATGTCTGCTTCTTTCAGGTTCAGCGTAATACGGTCTTCTGCCCAGGCGGATGTCTGCCACATAAACGCAAGGCAGAGCGCAGCAGCAAAATATTTGAATCGGTGAGAGAGTGACATCCTGAGTATTTCCATTCTATGACTGTGGCCGCGGCATATTCTAACAGCTTGCTGAAGCATTTTTTTCAGTTAACCGGTTAAGGAACATCAATGTGCATGGGTATTTCAACGCCGTTGCGCAACACCTTGGCATCAATCGACTTGGCACGTTGTAAGGAGCGTAGCGCCTTAATACCCTTGGTTGGGTCATTAAGTTCCACGCCGTTGATTTCGATAATGACATCATCGGCTGTCAGGCCCACGGCATCAAACAGTGAAGTGTCGCCCTGGGGTTGTAGTTTATAGCCACGCAAGCGACCGTTTTCGTTATAAGGCAGTGGAATGGCGTACTCGCCGAAGGCGGTCGGGTTACGCAAAACCTTCTGGCGAATATTCGAGAGAACTTCGCCCGGCGATGAGGGGTTGCTGATCATGGCGCTGCCTGTGTCGTCTGGTTCCGGCGTGAACGAGTTTGCGCCAAACTCCTCGGGCAAACGCAGGGTTTCAAAGCGGCCATTGCGTTCCAGTATCACTCGGTCGGCATGTACTTCGCGCAAAATAGCACCGGATAGCTGATCACCAATGCCATAAAAATCTTCGGGACCGTTCTGGCCTTGCGCAATAATGGCGAAGGCAATTTTAGTTCCACCGGCGAGTACGCCTTTCAAAGTCAGGTTCATTTGTGTATCAGGCGCATTGGCACTGGCAGCAGCCGTCATTTTGGGTTGATAGCGCCCGAGCAAATGAGCCTGGGTGAGCTGTTGTATTTTTTGTTGGGATTGCTGGCGGGGTGCAACAGCTGCTGGTACGGGAACGGGTGCCGCATTCGTTACTTCCTCAGCAGGAATGAGCAGCCAGGTTAGCTGTGATAGTGCTTGTCCACAAGCCAGCAAAAACAACAGGCTCAGTGCAACCGGAGCAGACTTTTGCAGTGCCTGCAGTTCGGTTGCCCAGTGATGAGCCCGGGGAGTTTTGAGTTTATGGATAAAGGTTTTCATATCAATGTATTAGCGAATGGCGGCTATTGTTACCGATAATGATGGACAATCATAGTGAAGCGAGTGTGAACCATTCTGCGTTCATAATGGATTGCCGTACTGAGGTGGTGGTGTGACGCCTGATCGGCGCCTCGAAACCAGCATGAATGATTGAGCAATTGTAAAACCGAATCTGGGTTGGTGGATGGATCTGTCTGCTGCCTGTCGACATAAAAAAGCCCGCTTGCGCGGGCTTTATACACACTGGACAGCTGTGCTTATACCATGTCCTTAATGCCTTTGAGAGGCAGGATTTTTACGACCTTGCGAGCCGGTTTGGCCTTGAACATAACTTCTTCTTTGGTGAAGGGGTTAATGCCTTTACGGGCCTTGGTAGCCGGTTTTTTAATGACTTTTACTTTCAGTAAGCCAGGCAGGGCGAACAGGCCAGCGCCACGTGAGCCGATGGCTTTGCCGATTAAATCAGTCAGGCTGTCCAGTACAGCAGATACCTGTTTGCGGTTGAGGGTTGTCTCAGCGGCAAGGATGTTGAGAATTTCAGATTTGGTAGGTGCTCTGTCTGAAGGAACGGCTACAGAGACTTTTTTGGGAGCTGCTTTCACAGCTGATTTTTTAGCTGCTGGTTTTTTGGCCGGAGATTTCTTTGCTACTGGTTTTTTAGCTACTGGTTTCTTTGCTGCTTTTTTCTTAACCGCCATAGGGTGTGCTCCTGATGTGTGATTCAATAACATGAGTTGGCAAGAATGTTTTTGGTGTTGCGTGAACGCCGCGAACTTCTGTGCGAATTGTTAGTTTTTTTTTCCTGTAATACAAGCAGTACAACCAAAAAAAGGCAAAAAAACAGGTGTTTTATGCATGAATTTACCTATATCTCGGCTTTCGCCGCCGGATTACTCGGTGGAGTGCACTGTATTGGCATGTGCGGTGGCATAGTTGGGGCATTAAGTTTTGGCATTGCGCCGCAACAGAATGGCATACATCGCTATGCCATTTTAATGGCATATAACCTGGCACGAATCAGCAGCTATGTATTGGCTGGTGCATTCATGGCTGGCATCACAGCGCTGGCAGTACACTGGCTGGATATACGTCTGTTACAGAAAACACTGCAGGTAATTGCAGCGGTCTTTATGCTGTTGCTGGGATTTTATCTGGCAGGCTGGTGGCTGTTGCTGGCACGTGTCGAAAAAATGGGTGGTGGTTTGTGGCGATTAATCGAGCCTATGGCACGTCGGTTTTTACCGGTAAGAACATTACCTCAGGCATTTGCCCTGGGCTTGTTATGGGGATGGTTACCCTGTGGACTGGTTTACAGTGTACTGATCTGGTCAGTGGCCAGTGCCAATGCACTGGATGGTGCATTACTGATGTTGTGTTTTGGTTTGGGCACGTTGCCCAATTTATTGGCGATGGGTGTGTTTGCGCAACAATTGAATACATGGGTGAGGCAATCCGGGGTGCGACAATTGGCAGGGGTGATGGTGATGGGGTTTGGGTTGTGGAATTTGTATTTAGTGGTTTGAGACGATAGTTTTTTACTGGTTACTGAGTTTGCACCTGGTGCTGCAAACATTATTCCGCCCTCGCTGGGCGGGTAACTTTTTGTCAAACGCGATCCAGGAATGCAAAAGCATGTGCCACCAAAAAATGCTGGGCCCACACCGTTTACCCCACACAGGTCTGTGCCAGGTAAGTGTAGGGCGCAATAACCAACGGGCATTGCGCCGGATGCAAGTGACTGGTGCAATGCGTTTCACTTATTGCACCCTACGTTGTCTATCGTCTTGATTCCCACGCGAGAGTGATTGCGCTAAAAAGATGCAACTCGCCTGCAGGCGAAAAAGGGAATTGCAGCGCCATGAAAAAAAGTAAACAAACCAATCAAGAATCTTTATCAAACATCTCCGGCCACTGTTTTGGCGCCTGAACCCGTAAACGTTTCTCCCGTCCCGTTTCCCCGCTAATCAACGTAACCTGTGATTTACTAACTTTGAATATTTTAGCCAGAAACGCGATTAGATGTTTGTTGGCGGCGCCATCTACCGGCGGCGCCGTAATGCGTACTTTCAGACTATCACCGAGAATTTCCGCCAGTTCATCTTTTGAGGCGCGCGGCTGGACCTTTATGTTGAGTAACAAGTCGCCATCCTGCCACTGAAAATATTTCACTATTAAAAAAAGTAACGTAAGGTTTGTTTGATAAATAAAATAATAATAATGGCAATCATGGGCGAGATATCCATGCCGCCTACGGGCGGGATACGTTGTCTTAATGGCTTCATGACAGGTCTGGTGATGTTGTTTAATAATGCAGCCACTGGGTGGTAAGGGTCAGGATTAATCCAGCTCATAATGGCCAGAACAAATATCGAGAATAAAAATATATCAAGTAACAGAATGAATGTTTCCATGAGTGATGTGAGCAATAGTGCTATCACATTGACAGAAACTCCCATAATCCAGGTGATAAGAAAAATCTTGATACAGGTAAGTGCGATGACGAGTAATAACGATGCCAGATCAATACCGCCCAGGCCAGGAATGATTCGGCGTAATGGTATAACAACCGGGTTAGTTACTTTTACGACAAACTGTGACAGGGGATTGTAAAAATCGGCACGCACCCATTGCAGTAATAATCGCAACATCAACAACAGGGTGTATAAGTAAAAAACGGTTTCGATGAGAAAAATAAAGGGATTCAT
>JACPVK010000412.1 GCA_016191795.1 Gammaproteobacteria bacterium | reverse complement strand
TAATTCTGAATATTAAGTGCTGCACAGCTAGTCACTATTGCTTTCGAGATTAAAACAAATGGAATTATTTATTCAACTGATTTTGGTGTGGCCTTAATATTTATTTTTATATCGAATGTGCCGATATTAACTATCGGCATTCGATAGAGATATCTACAGCTGATTACATGCCGACAAGGCCTGTGGCCTGTATCATTAAATTAAGAAAAAAGTGTCGTTGTAGGGTGGGTGGAGCGTAGCGTAACCCACCATTTTGATGGGTTACGCTACGCTCCACCCATCCTGCAAAAGCTATGCTTAACGGCACAATGTACGAGCATGACAACTTTCTAAAATTTGTAACATGTATGTGTAGCTAATCAGCCTTTGCCTCAAAGAGCACTCCGGTATCACGTGGCAAGCGCCAGGAAATAATGGTGGTGGCTATCATAACCACTATGCCTAAACCGATCATGGTGGCAACCGGATCTGTACCGGCACCTGCCATGATGGAATAGATACCTGATGCCAGTAGCATGGTTAAATTTTCAAAGAAATTCTGTATGGCGACAGCACCACCACTGCCGATGGTTTTAAAACCGATTTCCTGTAGTGCCGCATTAATTGGCACCACAAATAAACCGCCGCAAATACCGGCGCAGAATAACGCCAGCCGGGCTGTCCATAAATCATCCACCGTTGCCAGCATCACAATCACTGCGCCCATGACGTAGGCAGCCAAACGTGCACGACGCAAATAAGCCATGGGAATTAATCGTGGCACCAATAAAGAGCCTACAGCAATACCTAGGGCAACAAACATTGTGAGCATGGCGATATCGGTAGTGGAATGAATCAGCAGTACTGCCGGTGCCCAGGCCACCAGTAATACGCGTAACACGGTGGCAGCCGCCCAGAATAAACTCACGCCCAGCGTCGAGAAACGTGCACGGGGTGTCGCCAGTAATCCGCGCATTTGTCGGGTGAAATTTTGTAATGCCCTGCCGGTTGCAGCGCCCACAATTAACTGATGTTTTATTGTGAGTGCAATCAACGCGGATGCGATGTACAAACCGATAATAAATATTAAAGCCAGAGTGACGGAATATTCTGCAAGCATGGCACCGGTAACCGTACCACTTAAAATAGCCAGAATGGTCGAGCCTTCAATCCAGCCGTTGGCTTTTACCAGCGTTTGATCATCCACCAGTTCCGGTAAAATGCCGTATTTTGCCGGGCTGTAGGTGGCAGCACCCAAACCAATAACGGCATAAGCGAATAACGGATCAATATGCATCAGTAACATAATAGTGCCGGCCGCCTTGACGACATTGGCGCCAAACAAAACGCGGCGTTTTGGTCGCGCATCCGCAATACGTCCAACCCAGGGCGCGAATAATACATAGGCCACCAGAAACGAGGCCTGCAATGCCGGGATATACCAGTCCCCCAGCTGACTGTGTTGCATCACCATGGTGATGGCAGTGAACAACACGGCGTTATCGGCAAAGGCTGTGAGAAACTGGGTGACCAGCACTCGATAAATATCGCGATTCATAACAGTGTCTCCAGCAATTTGCCTGCACTCACGTAATCAATTTTGCCAGTACCCAGTACAGGCATATTCTTAATATGTATCACCTGTCGCGGCACACTGATTTCGGCAATGCCATCGCTCTGTGCCTGTGCGAGTAATGCTGATCGCTCTGCATTGGCAACCGTTGTTAATAAAATAATCTGTTCACCCTTGCGCGCATCGGGTATGGCGATCGCCGCGTGTAAGGCATCGGGCCAGGTTTTGCTGGCGAGTACTTCTACTGACGTGAGTGACACCATTTCACCGGCGACTTTTGCAAAGCGTTTGGCGCGACCACAAATTTTTACAAAGCCCTCAGCATCGATGTTGACGATATCACCGGTGTCATACCAGCCTTCGCCGAGTTCGGTAACCGGTGGCACCAGCACGCCGGGATTATTGTTTAATAAATAACCCATCATGATATTGGGGCCGCGTACCTGCAGGCGCTCGCCTTCATCCAGGCCGGGGATTTTTTGTAAACGATATTCCATGCCGGGCATGAGTTTGCCGACCGTACCGGAGCGATTTGCCATGGGTGAGTTGCCGGCAATCACCGGACTGGTTTCGGTTGCACCATAGCCTTCGAATATGCGCACACCAAATTTATCCTGCCAGATGCGACGTACATCGTCCTGTAATTTTTCGGCGCCGGCAAATACATAACGCACGCTGTAAAAGTCATAGGCATCGGCAAAACGTGCATAGCCGGCAAGAAACGTATTGGTGCCAAACAGGATTGTGGCGTTGATGTCGTAAGACACTTCCGGCACCACGCGATAATGCAAAGGCGATGGATAGAAAAATACGCGCACGCCGGATGTCAGGGGCAATAACATGCCGGCAGTCATACCAAAGGAATGAAACAATGGCAGTGCATTGAGCGCGACATCACTGGCATTGAAATCAATGCGCGCGTTGAGCTGCTGTATATTGGATAATAAATTGCGGTGCGATAACACCACGCCTTTAGGTGTGCCTTCTGAGCCGGAGGTGAATAATATAACGGCGCGATCATCCGGATTACGTTTGGCCAGATGGTTTAACCAGCTGTCAAAACGGCTTTGCACCAGCCCCAGTAATTTATCCAGGCCGCTGATGCCCGTGGCTACATCTTCCAGATAAATCAGTTCCAGTCTGGTTTCCAGTTCCGGAATAATATGTTCCAGTTTCGCCTGTTGAATAAATCGGCGTGAAGTAATAATTTGTTTT
>JACPVK010000068.1 GCA_016191795.1 Gammaproteobacteria bacterium | reverse complement strand
TTTGTTGCTTAATGGCTGGAATGCCGCAATATCCCAGATCAACAGGGGAATGACGGCCGTGATGACGTAGACAGCGATGCGCTCGCGCCGGGTGAGTTTTTCCAGCTGATTTTTGATGTTGTTGGTCAAGGTAGTCATGGATTAGTTTTGTGTTTTCTCAACCGTTGCGAGCTGTTTAAGTTTTGTCATGAACAGGGCTATCTC
Source organism: Gammaproteobacteria bacterium (assembly GCA_016191795.1). GTDB lineage: Bacteria > Pseudomonadota > Gammaproteobacteria > SZUA-229 > SZUA-229 > JACPVK01. Next base: position 15,785 of record JACPVK010000068.1, on the reverse strand, counting down.
GGCTGGGGCGGCACCGGTTTCATTCTGTTGCTGGTCTTGTCTGGTATCCAGTTCAAAATCCATTATTTGTTTGCGTTCGGTTGAGCGAGTAATGTTGACGTGCCTGAACTCATGGCCACGCAAAATTTCTTCCTTGCTCAATGTTTGTACCAGTTGTGGCAGCAGTTCTGCGCTGTGGCTGTAACCTTCCAGCCTCAGGTTGAAGCCGCCATCATCGAAATGGATTTTTTTAAGCCAGATGCCTTCAATGTTGTCGCGCTGGCGCCCCAGGCTTTTCAACAAAAACGAAAAACCGGTCATATTGTCATTTTCCCGGCGACCGAGAAAATTGATTGCATTGAGTCGTGACTGGTTGTCCTGGCGCAAGGATTCCAGTTGCGACAGTAAAACCGGGCTTGGCTGTTTAGGTTGCACCCGGGAACCCAGTGCTTGATGCAGCAGTTTGCGGCTGTTGAGCAGATCCTGTTGTTGCGTGAGTTCATGGCTCAGCCGGTTGATGACGGCTTGCTGGTAAAGGTTGATCGAAATCAGCAGTACCACAGCCAGGCCGATACCGCCTCGCAAGACGTAGCGATGCAGATTGCTTTTACGATGAAATTCCGGTTGATAGAAATTGATGTACTGTTTCATGTGGCACGTGCCGGTGTACGTGCCGCCGCAGCGATGGCATGCAGGCAATTAGTCTGTTGCTCATCAGATAACGCAGTGTTTGCCGTGTAGATGCGCATCAGATTAATAAAGTCTGCATTAATCCCGAAGTTGCTGTTGGCATGATCACAGAAACTTTGCAGTAATGGATGGCGCGGGGCGACGATCAGGCGTGAAACAGGCGGTTTGGAAAATTCGCTTTCATAAAAATCCAGAGAGCGTTGTAGTTCCAGAATAATCGGATCATAAACATGTTCAACCAGGCTTGCCGTATCTGCGTCGTTGTTATGCATGGATTCAATGCGATCAAGCCCAATATCGACTTTTCTGGTCAGGTAAAGATGGCTGTCATGATAGAGGCTAATTGATCCACCGGTCTTACCCATACAAAGAACTGCCAGGCCTTTCTTCTGTTCCTCAAGCTTTTCAATAATACCCAGCATGCTCAACTGTTCAATATCTATGGCTTCGAGTTCAAGGCCGGACTGTTGAATCATGTCTACCGTGTTTTGAATATTGCTTTTCGTCGCTACGGCTACATATACCTTGGCCTCACGATGGGCCGCCACGGGTATTCGAAAAACCTCAATGACGGCATCTGCCAGCGGGTATGTCATAAGATCTTTTACGCGCCAGCGCATGGCGGCATTGAGCTCGGCATCCTCAACAGGGGGTGCGGGTAACTGGTACAGGTCGTAATAACTGGTATCGAGTACTGCCGTACAGGGTCGTTTTTTTAATTTGTGGGCTTTAATGTGGTTAATCAGGAGTCTGGATCTTTCCGTCTCGTCGCGACTGGTGATCACAAAGCAGGATTTAATGGGTGCGGCAGGGTTAGCGGGATTGAATTCGGATACCGCAATGGAATCCCGCGTGATATGTATTCCTATACGTGAGCTTTGGGTGGATTTTCCAAACATGTTTTAGACGTAGTATCCCGTGAAAATTTATTGTTCATTTGTATATCCCTTACGACCGAAAAGCTCTGTTAAATCCCGATAGGGTAATGATTGATACCTTGGCTACCAAGTATATATATGAAATTAGCTTAATATGTTAATAATTAATGAGTTTATCCGTAATTATGTTTGTTTTCGAGTTAATCCTGCGTTTTACGACAATAAAGCACGGGTGAATTTCATCGGCATTTTTTTACCTGATTCGTTACAATAGCCGCCCTTGTCGTATTGAGTCCTATAAAAAGCAAAGGCCCGTTGTTTCATGAAATCTATTTCCCTCCGTATTGCAGAAGAACTAGCTGTAAAAGAAAGTCAGGTGCTGGCCGCCGTCGGTTTGCTGGATGAAGGTGCAACCGTCCCGTTTATTGCGCGTTATCGTAAGGAGGTCACCGGCATGCTGGATGATACCCAGTTACGGCATCTGGAAGAACGATTGACCTATTTGCGCGACCTGGAGGATCGTCGCGCAACCGTACTTGGCAGTATCGCCGAGCAGGGCAAACTGACGGATGATCTCAAGGCATCGATAAACGAAGCCGACACTAAAACTCGACTTGAAGATTTGTACTTACCCTACAAGCCCAGGCGCCGCACCAAGGCCCAGATTGCACGTGAAGCCGGTATAGCGCCATTGGCTCAGGCCCTGTTTGAGGATCCACAGCTCAGCCCTGAGGGCGAAGCCGAAAAATATATTAATACCGATGCCGGATTCACCGATGTCAAAGCCGTACTCGACGGTGCCCGCCAGATTTTAATGGAGCAATTTGCCGAAAACGCGGATGTCGTGAAAAAGCTGCGTGATTACATGTGGCAAAACGGCATAATTCGTTCACGTGTCGTTGAAGGCAAACAGTCTGAAGGCGAAAAGTTTGCAGATTATTTTGAATACGATGAGGCAATTAACAAGATTCCCTCGCATCGTGCCCTGGCATTATTTCGCGGCCGTAACGAAGGCGTGTTGCAAATGGAACTGGTGGTGGCCAATGAGGAAACTCTGGCTTCACATCCCTGTGAAGGCATCATCGCAAAACATTTCAATATCGAAAACAAGAATCGAGCCGCAGATAAATGGCTGGCCGACACAGTGCGCTGGACCTGGAAAGTTAAATCTTTCACGCACGTTGATCTTGAGTTAAAAATGCAATTGAAAGAAGCGGCCGAAGAAGAAGCTATAAAAGTGTTTGCCGCCAATTTAAAAGATTTGCTACTGGCTGCACCCGCAGGTGCCAAAACGACATTGGGTCTGGACCCGGGCTTGCGTACCGGTGTGAAAGTCGCCGTGGTGGATGCCACCGGAAAATTGCTGGATAACGCGACTATTTACCCGCATGTTCCCAAAAATGAATGGGATAAATCCTTAAAAATTCTTGCTGCGCTGTGCATCAAGCACGAGGTGAAGCTGATCAGTATCGGTAATGGCACGGCATCGCGCGAAACCGATAAGCTGGCGCGTGATTTGATCAAGCAATTTCCGCAACTGGGTTTGAATTCACTGGTAGTGAGTGAGGCCGGCGCGTCAGTGTATTCAGCATCCGAACTGGCGGCACGCGAATTTCCGGATCTGGATGTATCGATACGCGGTGCAGTATCTATTGCACGTCGCCTGCAGGATCCGCTCGCCGAGCTGGTGAAAATCGAACCCAAGGCGATTGGCGTCGGCCAGTATCAACATGATGTCAGCCAAACCCGATTGGCGCGCTCGCTCGATGCGGTGGTGGAAGATTGCGTAAATGCAGTGGGTGTGGATCTCAACATGGCGTCGGTGCCGTTGTTATCACAGGTATCTGGTCTGTCATCTGTCATGGCAGAAAATATTGTTGCGCATCGCGATATGCATGGCGCATTTAAGAATCGTCGTCAGCTCCTCGACGTGTCACGTCTTGGACCCAAGGCATTTGAACAGGCTGCGGGTTTTTTACGAATTGCGAATGGTGATAATCCGCTGGACAGATCTTCCGTGCATCCGGAAGCCTATCCGGTAGTGGAAAAGATTCTGGCAAAAATCGGTAAACCCATCACTTCACTGCTGGGAGACAGCAGTCTGATTAAATCTCTGAAACCTTCGGATTTCACGGATGAAAAATTTGGTGTGCCGACTGTAACAGATATCATCAAGGAGCTGGAAAAGCCCGGACGTGATCCACGCCCGGAATTCAAAACCGCCAGCTTCAAAGAGGGTGTGGAAGAAATTTCCGATCTTAAAACCGATATGGTACTGGAAGGTGTGGTGACCAACGTTACCAACTTCGGCGCATTTGTTGATATAGGTGTCCATCAGGATGGTCTGGTGCATATTTCCATGCTCGCCAGTCGCTTTATTAAAGATCCGCGCGAAGTGGTAAAGGCCGGTGATCTGGTAAAAGTGAAAGTGATGGAAGTCGATGTAAAACGTCGCCGTATCGCACTCACCATGCGTCTGGAAGATGACAGTCGAGACCAGATAAAACAAACTACTCGCGAGCCGGTGCAGCAAAAATCCCGTCAACGTGAACAGGCAAGAGCGGCTGAGCCTATGGGTAATAGCGCCATGGCTGATGCTTTTTCAAAAGTGCTGAAGCGCTAAACAAAAAAGGACTGACGCAGAGACACAGAGTCACAGAGGTTTATTAATAGATTCGTTAACTCTGCGTCTCTGAGCCTCTGTGTCTATCTTTAAATTTATTTTTCAGGTTAGGTATATTCATGTTGAACTTCACAAATCTTGCGTTACGTCGTGGCCCGCGATTGTTGTTTGAACAGGCCACATTCAGTATTCACAGTGGTTACAAAGTGGGTATCACGGGCGCCAATGGTTGTGGTAAATCCACGTTGTTCGCCTTGTTGTTAGGTGAGTTACACAGTGATCAGGGTTCGGCAGAAATACCGGCCGGTTTGGCTGTGGCACATGTAAAACAGGAAGTGGAAGGCACCGATCGTCCGGCGATTGAATATGTGCTCGATGGTGACGCCGAGTTGCGCAGTGTGGAAGAAAAACTGGCCGCCGCCGAAGCGGCCGATGATGGTATGTTGCAGGCCGAATTGCATTTGCAAATGGGTAATATTGATGCCTACACAGCACGCGCACGCGCCGCACGTATTTTGCAGGGACTGGGCTTCAAGACCGAACAACTTGATTTACCGGTAAATGAATTTTCCGGCGGCTGGCGTATGCGCTTAAATCTGGCGCAGGCGTTAATCTGTCGCTCCGATATGATGTTGCTCGATGAGCCAACCAATCATCTCGATCTCGATGCGGTGATCTGGCTTGAAGCCTGGTTAAAAGATTACAAGGGAACATTGCTGCTGATTTCCCACGATCGAGATTTTCTCGATGCAGTGGTAACGCACATGTTATTTATCGAACAGCAGCGCCTGAAGCTTTACACCGGTAATTATTCCGATTTTGAGACGCGTCGTGCCGAACAGCTCGCGCAACAGCAATCCATGTTTGTGCGTCAGCAACGCGAAATTGAACATGTAAAACACTTTATTGAGCGCTTCAAGGCCAAGGCCAGTAAAGCCCGGCAGGCACAAAGCCGAATCAAAACCCTGGAACGTATGGAACTGATTTCAGCGGCGCATGTGGATTCACCATTCAGTTTCAGTTTTTTTGAGCCGCTAAAAATGCCGAATCCGTTGATGCATCTGGCCGATGTATCGATTGGTTATCCAGGTAAACCGATTTTGTCGGGTGTGAATATGAGTTTGCTGCCCGGTGATCGCATTGGTTTGCTGGGTCACAACGGTGCCGGTAAGTCGACACTGATCAAACTCATGGCCGGTGAAATCAAACAAACAGCCGGTGAGCTCACGGTGTCACCTGAATTACGCATCGGTTATTTTGCGCAACAAACACTGGAACTGCTTGATCCCAAAGCCAGTGCCATGTTGCATTTGCAGCGCATCAACAAGCGGGCCACAGAACAGGAATTGCGTACCTTTCTCGGCAGTTTTGGGTTTGTTGGTGATAATGCGCTGGTACCGGTGGCGCCATTTTCCGGCGGTGAAAAAGCACGGCTGGTACTGGCGATACTGACATATCAAAAACCAAATTTATTGCTGCTTGACGAACCGACCAACCATCTTGATCTCGACATGCGTCACGCCCTGAGCATGGCCCTGCAGGAGTATGTTGGTGCCATGGTGATTGTTTCGCATGACAGGCATTTATTATCGGCTGTTTGCGAACGCTTTTTGCTGGTCGATGAAGGTCAGGCGCAAGTTTTTGACGGCGACATCGCTGCTTACAGACAGTGGCTGTTACAACCGCGCGAACAAATCCGCGAGGGTGGTGATAACAAGGCCGGCCGCAAGGCACAACGTGCAAACAATGCAGGTAACAAGCCCGGCAACAAAACCAACCCGCAAAATCTGCAAAAACGGCAGCAACAACTGGAGCAGCAGCTCGACAGGCTCAACCAGCAATTACAGGTTATCGACGAGGCCCTGACTCAGCCGGATATCTACACCCCGGAAAATCGTAGCCGTATGCAAAGTCTCACACGCGAACAGGGCGAGTTAAAACAGCGCCTGGCGCAGGTAGAGGCCGAGTGGCTGGATGTAGGCGAGCAGCTGGGAGCCTGATCCATAAGGTGCCGTCATGCATGGTGTTCTATATAAGAAAATGATGATGTCGCAGTGCTGCTGGTCTGATACTCCAGCCTGTAGCTGAAACAGCGCCGTTAGTCAGTTATCACCTGTCTTTGGGGTCGGTCTGCCTATAATGAAAAATATGGTCAGTCGACGCCAGGAGGCACTAAATGTTAAACGCTAATACTGCTACATCTGCCCAACTGGTTAACCTTGACGCCAATAGTCTTGCCGATTTTTTTGGCCTGATTACCGAAGCTCATACCCAGATGGAGCAGGCTCTGCTGCTGCTACAAATCGACCGGGAAGATGAGCAATCCCTGGCCGAACTGGCCATGGCTGTCGACAACATTCACAATGCACTGGCAGACCATTCGCTGGGAGAGCTGCGGGAACTGACATCAAGCCTGTTGCAACTCATCTACGCCATCCGCAAAAAACAAATGGTATTCAGTGTCACCGTAGGCGATATCATTTTGCTGGTCACGCATGACATTAAAACCCTGCTGGAAAAGTCCCTGGAAGGTGAAGCCTGCAAAGCGTTTATGCAGCGTTTGCCGCGTATATGTGTCGCCATAAAAAATGTCGCCAATGTTGATCCCATGATGCAGGAAAACATGATGCGGGATATTTTGATGTTGCTCGATGCCAACACCGAAATTCTCGATACCGATACCACCGCTACGGATACCTTGCGTAACCTGTTTTCAAGTGCTGATCCCAATGACGCAGAGCTTGCCGCCTACGGTGTGGTGATTGATGAAGACTTTGCATTTTTTCGCAGCCTGGGTGAGCCTCTGGAAACCCGATCAAAATACTGGCAGGGGCGCAGTCAACGTATGTTGCGACTGGCATTAAAAATGAACGATCAGGCCGGTCGACCGGTTGATCCCAATCAACTGGCTGCTGCTGTGTATATGCATGACGTAGGCATGGCTTTATTGCCGCTGGAAATTATTAACAATGTTCAGCCGTTATCCGAAGAAGATCTGCAACAAATTCGCGAACATCCAAAATTTGGTTTTGAATTATTGCGCTATATGAAACAATGGCGCGAAGCGGCTTATATTGTGCTGCAACATCACGAGCGCATGGATGGCAGCGGTTATCCTTATGGTTTGAAAGAAAACGAAATTTGCGAAGGCGCAAAAATACTGGCTATTGTCGATGTGGTGGATGCGCGTACCCACGAGCGTACTCACGCCAGCCCGCAACAGCAGGCTTTGCTGCGCGCTGCCATGGAAATCGGTAAGCACAGTGATACCCAGTTCAGTACATACTGGGTTGACGTATTCAAGAATTTGTTTCAGGAAATGCGAAAACAGACGGTTGAGAATATAAATGACAAAAAAGCTCGATGAAGACCAGCTTAATCACATCTCGCCTGCTGAGGGCTTCGATATTTTACAGCGCGACTCGCGCGCACTGTTTATAGATATACGATCTAACATGGAATTTCTGTTTGTTGGTCATCCCAGGGGTGCCATCCATGTGCCCTGGATCGACGAACCGGACTGGACAGTCAACAAGGATTTCGTCAGGGAAATTCGCCAACTGCTACTGGGTGGTGTGTCACAAGATCATGGCAGCCCGCCTATTATCCTGATTTGCCGCAGTGGTAAACGTTCCAAAGAGGCGGGCGAAACACTGGTTAAGGCGGGTATTAAAAATGTTTGTCATATTTCTGAGGGGTTTGAGGGTGATCTGGATGAACAGCATCACCGCAGTGCTATCGGTGGCTGGCGTTTTCGTGGATTGCCGTGGGAACAATGTTGAGGCAATTAAATAATGTATCCATGAAGCCGATCCACATAATTTAAAGTAAGACAAAATGAAAAAAATTGAAAAGACCGAACAGGAATGGAAAGCGCAGTTAAGCGATGAACAATATCGGGTCACCCGTCAGCACGGTACTGAGCGTGCTTTTACCGGGGAATTAACCAATCATAAAGCAAAGGGCGAGTATCTTTGCATCTGCTGTGGCGAACCTTTATTTAAGTCCGATCATAAATACGATTCCGGCAGCGGCTGGCCAAGTTACTGGCAACCCATTAATGATGCATCTATTACGGAAGTGCGTGATGTCAGCCACGGCATGATTCGTGTGGAAGTGCGCTGTGCGCGTTGTGATGCCCATCTGGGCCACGTGTTTGAAGATGGTCCGAAACCAACAGGTTTACGTTACTGTATCAATTCTGCTTCGCTGAAATTCGAAGATAAATAATCACCTGTGTCATTTAACTGGAAAGTCAGTTAACACTGACCGGGATATATTTGCATTTATTTGGCCATGCGCTGGCATGCAGGCCAGATGCATCGGTACAGGGTGAGTATGTCAAACCGGAATGCTTTCAAACGATACTGTTTTATGACTGACTGTAGGGCCGTATCGGCGTTGTAGAGACAAGTTGCGCTATTTTTTTATTTAACGCAGATGTTTTGCGCTATTCACCCTGTGTATTGCAGGAGTATATTTCGTCAGTTGACTGTATTATTTTTACGGTCGCTGTCATCTCCACCGCACCCCCGAAGAGAGTTATGCAAATGAACAGGCATATATCGGCATTTTTTCTGATGTCACTAGTAGCACCGGTCTTGTCAGGTTGTGACGGCAATGCCGAGCCAGGCATGGCGTTTCCACCGCCGGAAGTAAACGTGGCCCTGATTACCCCGCAGGATTTACCCGTGGAGCGCGAATATATTGGCCAGACCAAAGGCTCGCGTGAAGTGGAGATTCGTCCGCGCGTCGGCGGCATAATTGAAAAGCGTTTGTACGAGGAAGGCAGCCGCGTTGCGGCGGGAAAAGTTTTGTTCCAGCTCGACCCAAAGCCATCTGCTGCGAAACTCGCCGTTGCCGAAGCCGCGCTGGCGCGAGCACAGGCACAATATCGCCAGGCCGAGCGTGATTTAAATCGCCTCAAGCCGCTGGCGGAAGACAAGCTTATTAGCCGCAAGGCACTCGATGATGCCCAGTCTGCGTTTGAACTGGCGGATGCCGATGTGAAAGCCGCTGAAGCTTCAGCGCGTGAAGCACATTTGCAGCTTGATTACACCCGTGTTACAGCGCCCATTGCAGGCATTGCCGGTCTGGCCGAAAAAGTGGAAGGTGCGGTGGTCACCGCCAGCGAAGATCGACTGACGACACTGACCGACACCGACCCGATGGATGTGTATTTTTCCATGTCGGAGAACGAGTTGCTGGCACAGCAAACGCAGTTGGCGGATGGAACTTTGCAATCACCGTCCAACAAAGTGTTGCAGGTAAAAGTACGTCTGGCGGATGGTCGTTTGCCTGACCGTATCGGACGCATCAATTTCAATGACGCACGTATCGACACCAGTACCGGCACATTGAGCATGCGAGCACGTTTGCAAAATGACGACGGTTTGCTGAAATCCGGCCAGTTTGTGCGAGTCATTATCACCGGTGCCGTCAGGCCCAATGCCATGACAGTGCCGCAAAAAGCGGTACTCGAAGGGCCGCAGGGTAAATTTGTGTATGTCATCAGCCAGGGGAAGGAAGGTAATACGGTGGCGGCAATTCGACCGATTCAGGTAGGTGAATGGGTCATGCAAAATAATGAGCGCGCCTGGCTGGTACTCAGCGGACTCAATTCAGGCGATCAGGTAATACTCGATAATCTGATTAAAATCGGCCCGGATGTACCTGTACAAATCGCGCCGCCTGCAACCCCAGTCACCACAGCACCTGCCACAACAGAATCCCCGCAGGGCTGACAGGAGTAATCCCCCATGTTTTCACGCCTGTTCATCAACCGGCCAGTCTTCGCTACGGTTCTGTCATTGTTTATTGTGATTGCCGGTTTGTCGGCGATGCGCATTTTGCCCATCGCCCAGTATCCGGAAATTGCGCCACCGGTTGTGACTGTCACGGCGCTTTATCCCGGCGCGTCAGCCAGTGTGCTGGAGCAAACCGTGGCGGCACCACTGGAAAACCAGATCAATGGTATCGAGAACATGCTCTATATGAGCTCCACCTCCACCTCAAATGGAACGTTAAGCATCGAGGTGACATTTGAAATTGGAACCGATGCCGACAAGGCAGCACTCAATGTCAACAATCGCGTTAAACAGGCTGATTCAAAATTGCCTGAGGAAGTGCGTCGCCAGGGTGTGACAGTTGAAAAAGGTTCGTCATCTTTTTTACAGGTGGTGGCGTTTATGTCGCCCGATGGCAGCCGTGATGATCTGGATATTTCCAATTACGTTACCCTGAGTGTGCTCGATCGACTCAAGCGTGTACCCGGCACCACCAATGTGCAAATATTTGGCGCCAAGGATTACGCTATGCGTATCTGGTTAAAACCGGATCGGTTAATGCAACTGGGGCTGACGGCGGGTGATGTAGCGAGCGCCATCCAGGAACAGAACGCCCAGTTCGCACCCGGCAAGGTTGGTCAGCCACCGGTGAATAATGGTCAGCAACTGGTGTACACCATCACCACGCAAGGCCGATTAAGCGAGCCCGAACAGTTTGAAAATATTGTTATCCGCGCCAACGCCAATGGCTCGCTGGTGCGATTGAAAGATGTGGCGGACGTGCAACTCGGTGCCAAAGATTATGAATTCATCGGCCGAGTAAATGGTGAAAACGCCGTACTGGTGGGTATTTTTTTGCAACCCGGAGCCAATGCACTGGACGTGGCAGATGAAGTAAATAACCTCATGGCCGAACTCGCCACGCGATTCCCGGCCGGTATTAAACATGCCGTGGTATTTGATACCACGCGCTTCGTTAAAGTCTCGATACGCGAAGTGGTTAAAACACTGGTTGAAGCCATGTTGCTGGTATTCGCCGTGGTGTTTTTATTTTTGCAAAACTGGCGCGCCACATTAATTCCCTGCATTGCGGTACCGGTTTCGTTAATCGGTACCTTTGCCGGTTTGCATGTGCTGGGATATTCCATCAACACGTTGACATTATTCGGCATGGTGCTGGCGATTGGTATTGTGGTGGATGATGCGATTGTAGTGCTGGAAAATGTCGAGCGCATCATGCACCAGCAAAACAAATCCGCCTACGACGCTGCCATTCAGGCCATGCATGAAGTCACCGGCCCGGTGATTGCCATTGTACTGGTGCTCACCGCGGTGTTTGTCCCCATTGCTTTTATTGGTGGTCTGGCCGGTGAATTATATCGGCAGTTTGCCATTACCATTTCCATTGCCGTGGTGATATCCGGTGTGGTGGCCCTAACACTTACGCCATCATTATGCGTACTTATACTCAAACACGAGCACAAACATCAGGCAGCTATTTTTCAAAAATTTAATGCCTGGTTTGAGCGCGTAACCAGACGTTACGGCGATGGTGTGGCCTGGTTGCTGAAGCGTTCTTCCCTGGGGATTTTATTGTTTGGTGGCATGGTGATCATTACGGCGGGCATGTGGAAAATAACGCCGGGTTCACTGGTGCCGGATGAAGACCAGGGTTTTTATATTGTATCCACCATGTTACCCGATGGTGCCACGCTGGAACGTACCGATGCCGTGGTGAAAGAGGTGGTGACAGCGATTCGTTCCAATCCGGCTAATGCCTACGCCATTGCCTTTACCGGTTTTGATTTTCTGGGCGGTGGTTACAAAAACAGTGCAGCCACCATATTTGTTACCCAAACCCATTGGGATGATCGCGCCATGGACACCAAGTCACTGGTTGGCGAGCTGTTTATGAAAACTGCGCATATAAAAGAGGCGCTGGTACTGGCATTTGAACCGCCGCCGATTTTTGGCCTGGGTACGGCCGGTGGTTTTGAGCTGTATATTCAAAATCGCGGTGATGGCGGTGCAAAACGTTTGCAGGAAGTAAGCCAGGCATTTATCGCCAAAGCCAATGCTGATCCCCTGTTAATGAATATCGCCACTTTCTGGCGTGCCGGCACACCGCAATTATTTGTCGACCTGGATCGCGAAAAGGCCAAGGCGTTGGGCATTTCTATTGATGAAGCTTTCGCTACGCTGTCGGCAACATTCGGTAATTATTATGTAAACGATTTCAATAAATACGGCCGAACCTGGCAGGTACTCATGTCGGCACGCGCCGAGTACAAAATGAATCCGGAAGATATCGGCCATATTTATGTGCGTTCAGCACTGGGAAAAATGATTCCGCTCTCGGCTATCGCCACGGTTAAATTTACCGCCGGCCCGGATACCCAGGATCGGTTTAATAATTTGCCTGCGGTTAAAATTTTCGGTAGCGGCAAGCCCGGCGTGTCGTCCGGCCAGGCCATTAGTCGTGTAGAGCAAATACTTGACGAATCATTGCCCACTGATTTTAGTTACGACTGGAGCGGCGCATCGTTTCAGGAAAAAAAATCCACCGGCTCCAGTGGCCTGGCCATAGGACTGGCCGCCATCATGGTGTTTTTAATTTTGGCCGCGCAATATGAAAGATGGTCGCTGCCGTTATCAGTATTGCTGGCATTACCATTTGGCACCTTTGGCGCGCTCATGGCCGTGACATTAACGGGTATGACCAATGATGTATATTTTCAAATTGGCCTGGTGACGCTGCTTGGTCTGGCCGCAAAAAACGCTATCTTGATTGTTGAATTCGCCATGTTAAAAAAACAGGAAGGCAAGGAAACCGCTGCCGCTGCACTGGAAGCAGCCAGTTTGCGATTCCGTCCCATACTCATGACTTCCATGGCATTTATTCTCGGCGTCAGCCCGTTGGCATTTTCCACTGGCGCCGGCGCCGGTGCGCGTCATTCAGTGGGCACAGGTGTTATGGGCGGTATGCTGGCCGCCACTTTCCTGGCGATCTTTTTTGTACCGTTGTTTTTTAAATTGATTACCGATATGCAGGAGCGGTGGGCGCAATCGCGGGCTGAAAAAAATAAAAATGAGAAGGGTGATTAGTTGCCATTAGACGTTGGTGCTGAGCGAAGCGAAGCCCAACTTGTGTGATGAGCTGATGGATGTTGGGCTTCTCAGCCCAACCTACGTGCTTCACCAGCAAGGCGGTAGCTAACCACCATTGCTTGGAGAGATACAAGGAGCGGGCCATGCCCGCGACTGGTATTAAAAGAAACAGAAAACGCAAATGAACGCAAATAAAAGAAGAATATTCTTGTTTTTATTGGCGTGAATTTGCGTTTTCTTGTTCTTTCTAAAGCTTCAATAAGTCCAGCGTCTCACCTTCGCGCGCCGCACTCACCGGTGCATTGAAATCGGATTTTAATTTTGTCGCCAAAATTTTTTGCGCATCCGGTTCGCCATGCACCAGTTTTACCAGCGGTCGTTTGGTGAATTGCTGGTACCAGTTACACAGGCCAGCCTGGTCGGCGTGAGCGGATAGCCCGCCTACTGTGTGAATCCTGGCATTCACATTAATGGTTTCGCCCCACAGGTTTATTTGCTCGGCGCCATCCACTATGGAACGACCGAGGGTGCCGCGAGCCTGGAAACCGACAAAAATAACGTGGCAGTGTTTGCGCCATAAATTATGTTTTAAGTGATGTTTAATTCGTCCGCCGGTGCACATGCCGCTGCCCGCAATGATGATGGCACCGGTAGAGAGTTTGTTGATATTCATCGAGGCTTCGGTGGATTCGGTTAAATGTAAATTAGGCAAATCAAACGGGTTGCCACAATCTTTATAACGGCGTTGGGCCTTATGGTTATAAATATTGGCGTATTTGCTGTAGATGCGATTGGTTTCTATGGCCATGGGACTATCGAGAAAAATTTCCCAGTCCGCCAGTCCCCATTCATCAAAGTACTGGCCGAACATGTAAAGAATTTCCTGGGTACGGCCAACCGTGAATGCAGGAATAAGAATGTTGCCTTTATCGTTACGCGCGCTCAGAAAAATTTCACCGAGTTCCTGCCAGGTTTCTTGCCAGCCGCGATGCAAACGATCACCGTAGGTACTTTCCATCATCACCAGATCAGCATGATGTAACACCACAGGGTTATGCAGTATCGGGGCGCCGGTGTGCCCCAGATCGCCACTGAATACCAGAGTGCGTTTTTCGTTATTTTCTACCAGGTCTAACTGGACGATGGCCGAGCCAAGTATGTGGCCGGCATCGAACAGGGTGACCGTTATGCCGGGGAATAATTCTTTGGCTTTGGCGTATTCCAGGCCGTTGAAATTATCCAGTGCCAGGCGAGCATCATTTTGGGTGTACAGGGGCTCCAGTAAGGGCAGGCCTTTGCGCTCGCGTTTTCTGTTTTCCCATTCAACGCTGCGTTCATTGAGATAGCCGGAGTCTTCCAGCATGATCTGGCACAGTTCGACCGTGGCGTGATGGGTGTAAACCGGGCCGGTAAAACCCTGTTTAACCAGTAGCGGCAGGCGGCCGCTGTGGTCGAGGTGGGCGTGGCTGAGGACGACGGCGTCGATGCTGGCAGGCTCGAAGGCAAATACCTGATGGTTTTTTTCTTCATCGAAAAAGCCGCCCTGTATCAAACCGCAGTCAAGTAATATCCGGTGCTTGCCGACGGTGAGTAAATAGCAGGAGCCGGTAACATATTCGGTAGCACCTAAAAACTGTATTTTCATCTGCCGTCCTTATAGTCTCGAATAAGACTATGCTGACACAATAAAAATTATTGATGTTGATGCAGGTCAGCTAGCGGCGTAAGCTTTGCTCTGGACAAAAAGTGCGGCCAGGTTATGCTCGAAAGCGAAAAACAGGCATTACAAAGATTGCTCGAAGAACTGCTCCTGGAACATCGTGATCTCGACGATATTATCGATCGCCTGCAAACATCCGGTAGCTTTGATCCCCTGCAGTTACAGCGCATGAAAAAGCGCAAGCTCAGGCTTAAGGATCAGATATCACAAATCGAAAACCAGCTAATACCCGATATTCTCGCCTGACTGGTACGGCTTGATTAGAGCCGGCTAATCTTATCCAGTACTTTTTGTGCATGGCCTTCCGGGTTGACCCCGTATTCCACATCGACCAGCACGCCCTGTTTGTTAATAATAAACGTTGAACGCACTATGCCCATGCGCTTAACGCCCTCTTTGGTTTTTTCCTGCCATACACCATAGGCTTCACACATATCACCGTTGGTATCGGCCAGCAGATCAACCTGTAATTTGTATTTGTCGATGAACTGGCGATGGCTGTCACAGCTGTCCTTGCTAACACCCAGTACAACCGTGTCGTATTCGGCAAACTGTTTAGCGAGTGCAGTGAACTGGTTGGCTTCAATGGTGCAACCGGGTGTGTCGTCCTTGGGGTAAAAATAGATGACAACATTTTTCTTGCCTGCAAAGTCAGTCAAGGCAACTGGTTTATCTTGCTGGTTCGTAACCTTGAAAACAGGTGCTTTTTGGGTGGCTTGAAGCAGGTGCATGATTCACCTCGTTAGTCGGATGACAGTTGTGAAGGGATCAGTATAGCGACAGCGTAACCGCTATAACCATACTGATTCAGGGCGCATCATGTATTGAAAAGCAGGTTAACCCGGATATTTCATCAAATTAATTGCAACAAAAGCGTTCGCCTGAAGGCGAACCTGCAAAAGCAGCAATCTTCCTGTAGGTTGGCCTTCAGGCCAACGCTTTTTTCAGTGATACAGTTTGTTGCCCTGTTCTGGCAACAACTTATATAACATTTGCGCTTT
>JACPVK010000389.1 GCA_016191795.1 Gammaproteobacteria bacterium | reverse complement strand
CGGCGTGCCAGCCAAACGGGTGGCTGCGCGAGGCCGGGTTGCCAAAGTCGCCGTCCCGGGTGAGGTGTTGCATCATGGCGGCAGCCACGCGTTCGTCAACCGGGGTGGTGGCGGAGTAGTCGTAGTAGATGGGAAGCTTCAGGTTGCTCACGAAATTCACTCTTTTGTTCACAATATTATTCAGGAATACCAGTAGCGGTACATCCTGCGGCTAGTATAAAAAACATGGGGGGTCGTATCTTGTTACACATCATGTACTCATAACGTTTGGCGTTAGGGTACTGACTTGAGAAATAACAATAGCCTGACCAGTTAACCTGCAGGCTCAATCGCGAGCTTTCTCATCGATCCAGCCGGGTGCACCTGTTTGTATCGCCTGGTCTGACGTTCAGCCACTTCCATTACCGCATTATTGGAACGAATTTCAGCCAGACTGATACCACTTAGAAACCGATGAATCTCCTGACTTAGCTCATGCCACAAGTCATGGGTTAAACACTGATTCTGACCGGTACAGTTTTCACTCTCTGCGCAATTGGCAGCTTCGTAACTTTCATCCACTGCAACAATAATTTCAGCCACGGAAATCTCTTCGGCATTACGGCTAAGCGAGTAACCACCGCCGGGGCCGCGAGTGCTGACAACAATGCCATTTCGACGCAGGCGCGCAAATAACTGCTCCAGGTAGGAAAGCGAAATATGTTGTCTTTCTGATATGTCTGCCAGTGACACAGGACCAGCCTGTTGATGGAAAGATAAATCCAGCACTGCCGTTACCGCGTAGCGACCCTTGGTTGTCAGTCTCATTGCTAGCCCTCTTTAATATGCCGGCAGTATACTCAATTCCTAGTAAAATGGTCAAGTATTCAGATAAGTCTCAAGATTATGATTTTTAATGATTTATTTCTTATCGTCATCGGCAGAGGTATGAATTTCCAGCGCACCTAGCCTGGGCATTTTAAGGTCTTCGACTTCTGCACCCATGGATTTAAGGGTTTCACACATACCCTCCATCTTCTTGTCCATGATATGAATATGATCCAGCATGCAGTTAATCGCCGTTGCAACCGGGTCCGGTGCATCGCTGGTGGCACCATACGCATCAAATCCCATTTTGCGTGCCGTCGCGGCCCTTTGTTCTTCCTTGATGTCCTTGCTGCGCTCAATCACCCGCCCCGGCACGCCCACCACCGTGGCATTAGCCGGTACTTCCCTGGTCACCACGGCATTAGAGCCAATGCGTGCGCCTTCACCTACCACGATAGGCCCGAGCACCTTGGCACCTGCCCCGACCACGACATTGTTACGCAAGGTTGGATGGCGTTTGCCTTTGCTCCAGCTGGTGCCGCCCAGTGTCACACCATGATAAAGCGTGCAATCATCGCCAATTTCAGCGGTTTCCCCTATGACCACACCCATACCATGATCAATAAAAAAACGCCGTCCGATTGTTGCACCGGGATGAATTTCGATACCGGTATACCAGCGCGCAAGATTTGAAAGCACACGCGCCAGCCATTTGAAATTCCGCATCCACAAACCATGCGACAAACGATGAAAAATGACTGCGTGTATGCCTGGATAGGTCGTCAGCACCTCAAAAACATTACGCGCTGCGGGATCACGATCAAAGACACTGCTGATATCTTCACGAATGCGCTTAAAAAAAGTCGGCATATTGAGGGCCTTGAATAATTGATCACTAAAAACGGTAAGAGATTCTAGCGAATCACCTGTTCTTTAGAAACACGCTCAGGCGCTGCACTGCCTGTTCCAGCACATCAACCGAACGTGTATAGGCGAAACGTACATGTTGTTTAGCCCTGTGTTCACCAAAATCGATACCAGGCGTGATCGCTACACCGGCATCACGCAAAATATCCTGCACAAACTGATGTGAATCCTCCGTGAACCGACTGCAATCAGCATATATATAAAACGCACCTTGTGGCGTTAGTGGAATGTTAAAGCCCAGATCGCGAAGTGCTGGCAATAAATAGTCTCGTCGTATCCGGAACTCATTCCGGCGCTGCTGCAAAATACCCTGGGTTTCAACGCTAAAAGCTTCCAATGCAGCGTATTGTGAAAGTGTGGGTGCCGCCAGAAAAATATTTTGAGCCAGTTTGTCCACAGCATCCACATAATCATCCGGCACCACCAGCCAGCCCAGACGCCAGCCCGTCATACCAAAGTACTTGGAAAAACTGTTAACGACAAATGCCTGGTCGGTTAACGATAGTGTTGTATATTCATCGGAATCATAGACCAGGCCCTGATAAATCTCGTCTACCAGCAGACTGCCCTGTCGCTGCGCCACGTTTGCGGCAATGGCGCACATTTCATTTTTACTCACCAGTGTACCGGTTGGATTGGAGGGACTGGCCAGCATGGCGGCAATGGTGTTTTCATTCCAGTATTGTTCGATGTGCCTGGCTGTCAATTGATAAGCGCTGTCACTGTTGACCGGCACACTCAGGCTTCTGCCTTCGAATAATCTGACAAAATGACGATTGCAGGGATAACCCGGATCCGCCATCAAAACCTGCTGACCGGGATCAACCAGCACGCCCAGCGCAAGCTGCAAGGCACCGGATGCGCCCGGTGTAATAATGATTCGTTCCCAGGGAACACTCACATTAAATTTTGTCTGGTAGTAATTGGCAATCGCCTTGCGTAATTCAGGCAAACCCAGTGCTGGTGTGTAATGTGTAAGTTGCTGCTGCAATGCCCGCTCACCCGCCGCAATAACCGGTTGCGGCGTGGCGAAATCCGGCTCTCCAATTTCCAGATGCACCACGGATTGTCCTGCTGCTTCCATTTCACGGGCACGTGCCAATATATCCATGACATAAAATGGCTGGATATCCGCCATGCGTTTTGCCATGGGCTTTTGTTGTGCGCTTGTTTTGGTCGTATCAGTTCGCATATTCAATTAATTAAAATCGGGCTGGCATAAAAATTCGGCTATTATACGCATCACTGTTCAACTACCGTTCAACATAATAGCTTTCGTGATTGCTTCCCGATTTAAAATATTTCTGCTCACCCTGTTCGCGCACACCAGCCTGGCTCTGGCGCTGCCGCAAAACGATCCCGTTCCCGGCGGCCTGCTGGTACTAGCCATGCCATCAGCGGATATTTCCCAGGTCACATTTCAGGGCATTCGCGTTCCGATCGTGGCAGAAAATCAACAGCAGTATGCGTTGGTTGGGTTGTCTCTGGATACAACACCGGGCAAAAATCAGCTTGAGCTGATCTCAGCATCAGGCGATAAAACCCAATATACCTTTGAAGTCCATGCCAAAAAGTACACAGAACAACGTCTGGTCATAAAAGATCAACGCAAGGTTGATCCTACAGCAGAGGACATGATTCGCATTCGGGCCGAACAACTGCGTATGGACCGTGCTCGCAAAACCTGGTCCGATACGCCGACACATTTTAATTTTACCCAGCCTGTCGAAGGCAGGGTCAGTAGCATCTTCGGCCTGCGCCGATTCTTTAACAACCAGCCTCGGAAACCTCATGCCGGTCTCGACCTTGCCGCGAATGAGGGTACACCCATCCAGGCCGTCGAATCCGGTACGGTCATAGAAAGCGGCGATTTCTTCTTCAGCGGCAACATGATTTATATCGATCATGGCCAGGGATTAATCAGCCTTTATGCCCATTTACACGAAATTAAAGTTAAAACCGGAGACAAAATCCAACGCGGCCAGGTCATTGGTTCCGTCGGCCAAAGCGGCCGTGTAACCGGCCCACACCTGCATTTGGGGGTCATTATCAACCAGACACTGGTCGACCCGGTTCTGTTCCTGCCGCCTCAAACCGACCAGAAAGATCATTCATAACTTGCGAATCTTCGCGATTTATTGATAATTGCACCCCATCATCACTATCAGGACCTTTAATGTCGAAAGAAGATTCATTACAGATGGACGGCACTGTGATCGACACACTGCCCAATACCATGTTTCGGGTACA
Source organism: Gammaproteobacteria bacterium (assembly GCA_016191795.1). Taxonomy (GTDB): domain Bacteria; phylum Pseudomonadota; class Gammaproteobacteria; order SZUA-229; family SZUA-229; genus JACPVK01. The sequence goes on along the minus strand of JACPVK010000389.1, from coordinate 5,015 downwards.
GCTCGAAAATGGCCATATCGTCACTGCCCATATATCCGGCAAGATGCGCAAACACTATATTCGCATCATGACGGGCGACAAGGTTACTGTTGAACTGACACCTTACGATCTGGAAAAAGGCCGCATTACTTACCGCGCCAAATAACGGCAGCCCATTATCTATACCCAGCAAAAAGGCCGCATCACTGCGGCCTATTTGTTTTGCGGGAAAATCACAATTACTCCGTTACTTTTTCGCGTTCCAGTATTTCAAGCGCCAGGTCATCTTCCTTGTCATTGAGTGTCACCTTGACTTCGCCGCCTTTCATCAGGCGCCCGAACAATAACTCATTGGCCAGAGCACGCTTGAGGTGATCCTGAATAACGCGCGCCATCGGACGAGCACCCATTTTTGGATCGTAGCCTTTTTTCGCCAGCCAGCGGCGTGCCTTGTCGTCAACCATCATCGACACACGTTTTTCTTCCAGCTGATGTTCGAGCTCGATAATGAACTTATCCACCACATTGGTAATAGTGCGTTCATCCAGTGACTTGAACTGAATAATGCCATCGAGACGATTACGAAACTCCGGCGAAAACATGCGTTTGATTTCTTCCATGGCATCGGTGTCATGTTCCTGCTCGGTAAAACCAACAGAACGTCTGCCGATCAACTGTGCACCCGCATTCGTGGTCATAATAATAATCACATTACGAAAATCACTCTTGCGCCCGTTGGTATCCGTTAACGCACCGTGATCCATCACTTGCAGTAACAAGTTGAATACATCGGGATGTGCTTTTTCAATCTCATCGAGCAGCAACACTGCATGCGGATGTTTGTTAATGGCATCCGTCAACAGGCCACCCTGATCAAAGCCCACATAACCCGGTGGTGCGCCAATCAGGCGAGACACCGTATGGCGCTCCATGTATTCAGACATGTCAAAGCGAATCAGTTCTATACCCATGGCTTTGGCAAGCTGTTTGGTGACTTCCGTTTTGCCCACACCGGTTGGGCCAGCAAACAAAAATGAGCCAATTGGTTTATCGGGATTACCCAGACCGGAGCGCACCATCTTGATGGCATCGGCCATGGCATTAATCGCTTCATCCTGGCCAAATACCACCAGCTTTAAATTGCGATCCAGATTTTTCAACACATCGGCATCAGACGAAGAAACGGTTTTAGCCGGAATGCGGGCAATCTTGGCAACAATATTTTCGATATCATGCACATTGATAATTTTTTGTTTGCCGGTCGTATTATTCATACGATGGTTGGCACCGGCTTCATCAATCACATCTATGGCCTTGTCTGGCAGGAAACGATCTGTGATATAACGCTCAGACAATTCTGCCGCCGCTTTTAAGGCATTGTTACTGTATTTTACGTTATGGTGTTCTTCAAAGTTGCGCTTCAGGCCCTTAAGAATTTCCACAGTATCCGGAACACTGGGCTCTTCCACATCTATCTTCTGGAAACGACGAGTCAGGGCACGGTCTTTTTCAAAAATACCGCGGAATTCCTGATAAGTGGTGGAACCGATACATTTGAGCTCACCGGATGCCAGTAATGGTTTGATTAAATTGGAAGCATCCATCACACCACCAGAGGCTGAACCGGCACCAATCAGGGTATGAATTTCATCAATAAATAAAATGGCGCCCGGATCTTTCTGTAATTGACGCAGCACACCTTTCAGGCGTTTTTCAAAATCACCGCGATATTTGGTACCTGCCACCAGAGCACCCAGATCGAGAGAATAGATGGTGCAGCCAGACAAAATTTCCGGCACTTCACCATCAACAATTTTTTTCGCCAGGCCTTCTGCAATAGCGGTTTTACCAACACCGGCTTCGCCTACCAGTAAGGGATTATTTTTACGGCGACGGCAGAGTATCTGAATGGTGCGCTCAATTTCCTTGTCTCGACCAATCAATGGATCGATTTTATTTTGTAATGCACGCATATTAAGATTGGTAGAAAAATTCTCCAGCGGCTGTTTTTCAGTACTTTCCGCCACCGCCTCATCACTGTGTTCGGCTTCGTTGTTTTCGCCGGATTCATCTGATACTTTTGAAATACCGTGGGAAACAAAGTTAACAATATCGAGACGACTAACGTCCTGTTGATGCAGCAGGTATACAGCCTGGGATTCCTGCTCACCATAAATAGCCACCAGAACATTGGCACCTGTAACTTCTTTTTTACCTGAAGATTGCACATGAAAAACCGCGCGCTGCAAAACACGCTGGAAGCCCAGCGTAGGCTGCACTTCAGCAGTTGCATTCTCGCTGAACACTGGCGTGTTTTCTTCAAGAAATTCGGTTAATTCGTTTTTGAGGCGCTGCAAATCTGCACCGCAGGCTTTTAACACCGTGTTGGCACTGGAGTTATCCAGCAACGCCAGCAACAAATGTTCAACTGTGATGTATTCATGCCGCTTGCTCCGGGCAACACTAAACGCAACGTTTAATGATGCTTCCAGCTCCTTACTTAACATGGCACTGCCTCTCTTGATGATTTAACACAAACTACGCTCAGGCTTCTTCCATTAAACATAACAACGGGTGCTGATGTTTCCTGGCGTAATCATTAACCTGCTCCACTTTTGTTTCCGCAATTTCGTAACTGTATTCACCACATATTGCCTTGCCATTAGTGTGTACAGTTAACATGACTTTAGTCGCCATTTCAGGATTCATGGCGAAAAAAATAATCAGTATCTGTACGACAAATTCCATGGGTGTGTAATCGTCATTCAGCAAGATCACCTTGAACTTGCGCGGTGGTTTGAGCTTGGGTCTGGCCTGCTCAACGGCCAGACCGCCCTCATGGTCCCGGTCTGATTGGCGGTCACTCATGCCTTAGTCTCTAGTGTAGAACATGGTTGTTGCATTTTCTGTCTTTGATCCCTGAGGGTTGATCACAAAAAAGATTACATCTTGGCAATGATGGCGTCACCAAATCCTGAGCAACTGACTTCTTTGGGCTTATCCATAAGGCGCGCCAGATCATAGGTAACGGTTTTGCCGTTAATGGCCCCGGACAGACCTTTAATTATCAGGTCAGCGGCCTCAAACCAGCCCATATGACGCAGCATCATTTCAGCAGACAGGATGATTGAACCAGGGTTCACTTTATCCTGTCCGGCGTACTTGGGAGCCGTGCCGTGAGTGGCCTCAAACATGGCCACGGTATCGGATAAATTAGCACCAGGTGCAATGCCTATACCCCCAACCTGGGCTGCCAGCGCATCCGAGATGTAATCGCCATTCAGGTTCAGTGTGGCGATGACGCTGTACTCTGCCGGACGCAATAAGATCTGCTGCAGGAAAGCATCGGCAATGACATCCTTGATAACAATTTCCTTGCCGGTTTTGGGATGCCTGAACTGGCACCAGGGGCCACCATCAATTTCAGTTGCACCAAACTCCTGTTTGGCCAGCTCATAACCCCAGGATTTAAAGGCACCTTCGGTATATTTCATAATATTGCCCTTGTGCACCAGGGTCACCGAGCTGCGGTTGTTATCGATGGCGTACTGTATGGCTTTACGCACCAGACGCTTGGTGCCATCGGCAGAAACCGGTTTGATGCCTATACCCGAGCTGGCCGGAAAACGAATTTTCTTCACGCCCATTTCCTTGACCAGAAAATCAATGACTTTTTTGACTTCCGGGCTGCCGGCTGCCCATTCGATACCGGCATAGATGTCTTCGGAATTTTCGCGGAATATCACCATGTCGGTTTTTTCCGGCTCTTTCAACGGGCTGGGGGTACCATCAAAATAACGTACCGGGCGCTGACATACATACAGATCCAGTTCCTGACGCAAGGTCACATTCAGCGAGCGAATACCGCCTCCAACCGGGGTGGTCAACGGCCCTTTGATAGACACAACAAAATCTTTCACGGCTGCCAGTGTTTCTTCCGGCAACCAGACATTGTCACCGTAGACTTTGGTTGATTTCTCACCCGCGTAGATTTCCATCCAGGCAATTTTGCGCTTGCCGGCATAGGCCTTGCTAACCGCAGCGTCCACTACCTTGATCATCACCGGCGTGATATCTACACCAATGCCATCGCCCTCTATGAAAGGGATGATGGGATTATCCGATACGCTGATGGTGTTATCAGGATTGGTAGTGATTTTCTTGCCTTGGGACGGGACTTTTATTTTGTTGTATGACATGTATGAATCCTGTGCGGTTATTTACCGGTGAATATTAACATCTGCCAGGTAAGCGGCCAATTCAGGACACTGCCCCGAATGAGAGATGTGGTTGTCGAAATGATCCGGTAGCATTCCGATAACTGGTATTGTCGTGTCCCGTGAATCAGATATGATTTTACTATATAAGAATAAACGGAAGTATATTCCGTAATTTTGGCTCAAGCATTGCAAGGACGAATAACTGACCAACCAAAGGAAACGTGGCATATGCCGCTAATAAATGAAAAAACCTGCCTCGCACTGTCTCTTATATTGAGTCTGGTGCACACTCCTTCGCTATTTGCCTCTGCTGACACCTCTGCCAGCATCGTCAAGTTTCAGCAAACCATGGCCGCCAAGGGTCATGCTACAGCACAATACAAGCTGGCCATGATGTACGAGACCGGCACCGGCGTGGAGCAAAACCTCACCACGGCACGAAGCTGGTATCAAACAGCTGCCAGCCAGTCATATGCCCCTGCAACACACCGTCTGAGGTATCTGGATCTGGCCCAAAACAGGGCGCCGGCTGATAAAGACTGGTTAAAAACACTGCATCGTGATGCGAAGTCCGGAGACGGTGAAGCCATGCTGCTGCTAGGCCAGATGTATTCACATGGCACCGGTGTCACACAGGAACTCAACCTGGCATCACAATATTTGCGCAAGGCCCGGGCAGAAAACATTCCGGGCTCGGACGCCGAGTTATCCAGAGTAGAAAACACCATCAAGCAACAGGACGAACTGCGGGCGGCGGAAAAACGTCGAACCGAGCTGGCGAGCCAACGCGCACAACAAAAAGCGGAGGCCCAACTG
>JACPVK010000457.1 GCA_016191795.1 Gammaproteobacteria bacterium | reverse complement strand
CGTTTGCAGCAAATAAAAGAACTGTGTGGCGATAATTTCGATGTGTACAGCGGTGATGATGCTACCGGTACCGAATTTATGTTGCAGGGTGGCCATGGTGTTATTTCAGTAACCAATAACGTGGCGCCCAAACAAATGGCGGCCATGTGCATGGCAGCACTCACCGGTGATCGCCAGCGTGCCATGGAACTCAATGCCCCGCTTACCGGTCTGCACGACAAGTTGTTTGTGGAAGCCAATCCGATTCCCGTGAAGTGGGCCCTGCATGAAATGGGTTTAATACCCGCCGGTATTCGCCTGCCACTCACCGTACTTTCGGCCAGATATCATGATGAAGTGCGTGCTGCCATGAAGCAGGCAGGCGTGCTTTAACGAGTTAACCGTTGTACCTGTTAATTAGGATAAATATGAACCGACTTATTTTGCTTGTGCTGGCTGCCGTGTTTGTAACAGCCTGCAGTTCTGATGGTGAAGAGCGTCCCGAATATCTCGACAGTCAATCCTTATCCGCTCTGGAAATTCCGCCCCAGCTAACGCGCCCGGATAACAGCGAGGAACTCAAAATCCCGCAGCCTTCCGCGAAGGCACTCGCCAGTTTGCAAAAAGGCGGCGTGATGGAAGGTACGGTTGCACCGGCATTCAAGGGGCTGGCATTAAAATCCGATCAGGGTATTTACTGGCTGGAAGTGGATCAGGATGCGGATACCTTATGGGTGACCTTGCGAGATTTCTGGGCTAATGAAGGCATAGCAATCGAGCGCGATGAACCACTGCTGGGTTTAATGGAAACTCAATGGCTCAAGGAATATCGGATTAAGGCTGATCGCGATGCCGGATTTTTTAAACGCGTGCTGAGTCGTTTATCGCCAGACATGATGGATAGATTCCGTATGCGTGTGGAGCGCACCGGTAAACAGGCACGCATTTTTGTTAGTCATCGTGGCCTGCAAATTGGCATCACCGGAGAAACTTCGCGCTGGATGATGCGCGAGTCGGATCACGCGCTGGAAAAAGAAATTTTGTATCGCTTAACCTTGTTCGCCGGTTTGAATACACAGCAAGCGGATGAGCTGTTCCTGGCGTACACGCCTTACCAGACGCGTATTAGTCCGGTGGCGGGCAGCGAAAACAGTTTTGAAATCATTGGCCGGCGTGAGCTTGCCTGGAAACGACTACAACAGGCGGTGGATCAACTCGGCGCAACGGTTGTGCAGACCCAGCCCAAACAAGGCACGATGTTGATTGAACTCAGTGAAATTCCACAGGCTTTATTAAAAGAAGAAACAGCGACTATAGATGATTCCGGTCTTGAAGGTGCTTATGAACAAACCTCTACGCCGCGGTCAACAACGGTGGCTACACCCGCATCCGAAACAGCTGTCAAATTAATGCTGACATTGCAGGAGAAAACCACAACAACGTTACTACAGGTCACGGATGAAGCTGGTAAGCCGATTACAGGTGGATTTGCTTATGATGCCATGCAAATGCTGGCCAATTTGCTTAAATAAAGACCATTAGAAATCGGGTGCAATGCCCGATTTTTTTATAACAGGCATTTTTCATAGCCTGTTGTTTCCAATCAGTAATCCTCTGCTAGACTTGCTACAAATAGTGATCTTGGGATGGTTATGTCTGAATCCAGTGCAAATACCGATGATTTGTTAAATGCAAGCGAAGAAAGACTTCGTCATGAGATCAAATTTTTACGTGATCACGTTGCTAATCTGGAGGTTTTCAAGAAGCTGTTTTTTGTATTGCAGGCGGAGCTTGTTACCGAGCGCAGTAAAATTGCCGAATTGACGCGACAGATACACGGGCTTGCGCCGGAAAAAATAGCTGTAAAACCTTCAGCGGATGTTGTTGAAGAACAGATTCACCAGCTGGAAACTGATTTGCATAACACGCAGGATATGGCCAGTCTGGCCATGACAACCATGAATGAGTATGGTCTGGTCATCGATTTTTTTAAGGAAAGTGTAACGGCAGTAAATTATCAGGATCTGACGATGTTGTTGTTTATGGCGGTATCAGGTTACGGCCTTACGGCTACTGTGTTGATTCGCAGTGTACATGGCGAACTGATTTTTACGCAAAACGAAGCAATGAAAGATCAGGATGTTGCGCTTATTAAGCGCTTGAAAACTCAAGGCAGGATTGTTGAGCACGAAGACGTGGTGGTTATTAATTTTACCAATATCGGTTTGCTGGCGCGAAATTTTCCGGATGACATGGAAAAGGCTGGACGCATCAAAAATTATTTAACGACACTTTGTTATGGCGTTAATGGCCGTGTTGATGCGATTGATGCCAACAGCCGTTTGAAAAAAGAAAGACAAAGTTTATTTAATATTGTAAATGGCGCCAGTAAGGCCCTGGCTGCGATAAAACAAAGTTTGAGTGAGCATGTTCACCAGACGGATGATATGTGCAAACAGGTGACGCAGAGTATGAACGAGGCTTTTGTCAAACTCGGCATGCCGGAAAAACAAAAGCAAATTCTTGGTGGATTATTGCAGTCCGGGAACAAACGGCTCGATGTGATATTGGCCGAGACTTTGGCGCTGGACGAGAAGTTTGTTGAATTGCTGGTTCAGCTGGAACATACCTATGCCATCAGCCGGCAGGCTGAACACAGGCCTGTTGTAACAACCCCGCCCGATAGCACTGCAAAGAAATAATCAGGCTTTTTTCTTGTCATTCACAATCATGGCATACGCCGAATGGTTATGAATGGATTCGAAATTTTCTGATTCCAGCACATAAGAAACAATGCGGTCATCTTCGTTGAGTTTTGCGGCGACGTCACGCACCATGTCTTCAACAAATTTTGGATTGTCGTAAGCGCGTTCTGTGACATATTTTTCATCGGGACGTTTCAGCAAACCGTAGAGCTCGCAAGATGCTTCTTTTTCAACGATATCAATCAGGTCTTCAATCCACACAAAACCATTGGTGCGAACATTCACGGTGACGTGTGAGCGCTGATTATGCGCGCCGCGCTCGGAAATCTTTTTGGAACAGGGGCACAGGCTGGTCACCGGTACCACGATTTTAATCGACACCGTGCTCTTGCCGTTTTTGCGCTCGCCAATAAATGTTACGTCGTAATCCAGCAGGCTTTGTACGCCACTGACGGGAGCGGTTTTATTAACGAAATACGGAAAGTTCATTTCGATATGGCCGCACTCGGCATCCAGGCGATCGGTCACTTCTTTCAACATTTCACGGAACGATTCCACGGTGAGCTCACGTTCGTGGCTGTTAAGAATTTCCACAAACCGTGACATGTGCGTGCCCTTGAAATGATGCGGCAAATCGACATACATATTGAACATGGCAATAGTGTGCTGGATCGAGCCGGAACGGTCCTTGATCTGCACTGGATGACGTATCGCCTTGATGCCTACCTTGTTGATGGCAATGTGGCGTCGATCCTTGGTGTTCTGTACGTCAGGGATGGCGGATGCGTCATTCATATCAGTTCTCTTCGGTGTAGCGGACGCAGGCCCGCTCGGTTTCCCACAGGGTGACAGCACGTACTTTGACATGATCGTTATTGATCATGCGGCCGACTTCGTTATACAGGTAGGCGGCAATGTTCTCGGCCGTCGGGTTAATAACGTCAAAGGGCGCGATGTCGTTTAAATAATGATGATCCAGCCGGTCGCAGACTTCATTGGTGGCTTTTTTCATGGCCTTGAAATCGATGGCGATGCCGATGTCGTTCAGTTGGCTGGCGACCACTTCCAGCTCCACTTTCCAGTTGTGACCATGCATACGGGCACAGGCGCCGGGATAGTCGCGCAAGGTGTGCGCCGAGGCAAAGTCGGTAACGATTTTCAGATTGTACAGAGCTGGCATAACAATAACCTACTAAATTAGTCAGGATTTTATCTGTGTATAGCAATACAAGCAAATGCTAAATCTAGCCGAGCTGATATCACTCTACGAGGCTGAAGTAAAAGCTTTCGACACAGAGACCCAGAGATGCAGAGAAAAACAGACGGAACAATGGGTTAAAAAACCTCTGTGACTCTGTGTCTCTGCGTCAAAATCACTTACCTTCAACCACTGCAGCCTTTGCAGGGTGGGCAACAAAGCATGCCCACCCTACGTTTACTCTTTCAGCCTGGCGCGTACTGCGTTCATTATTCCCGCGGCATCCAGGCCGCATTGGGCCAATAACTGGCTGGAGCTGCCCTGTTCTATAAAATGATCAGGCAGGCCGAGGT
>JACPVK010000456.1 GCA_016191795.1 Gammaproteobacteria bacterium | reverse complement strand
GGAACCGGGAAATACCAGAGCGGATAACAATAAGGCTTTCGTAGAACGTTTCATTTTGCTGTGGCCTGTTATTCCTGTGAGGCGATAATCATACATCTTTTTGCAATGAATGGTGTGTGACCTGTTTGGCTGGAAGTACCATCAGTGCAAATGCTAAGGAAACTCTGAACAAGTAACAACACAAATAATTCAGCGTCATTCCAGACAAAAGCATTAGCGAATGACGAAAGAACGGATATTGCCTGACTTAATCAGAGGCTTCCTAACCTGAATATTTCACCAAAATTTATTGTAATAAAGATTTGGGCGGCAACGTATAGTAATAAACTCAAAATCTGGAAATTTCTTCGGGTTACAAAACGTCATCGCCGCAAACAGCTTGATTCTCCCTCTCCCGGTTGCGGGAGAGGGGCGGGGAGAGTGAAATTCAAGGCAAAAAGTAAACACCCGACCCCGTCGGCATCCATGCCTCTTCCCCAACCCTCCCCCTCAATGGGGGGAGGGAAAAATAGTTTGGTGAAATATACGGGTTAGCGAAGCATAAGCCGCTGTTATTAGGGTTGCGCCATGTCCGCGGAGTCTGTGTAGGGTGCGCCGTGCGCACCACTATCAAATGGTGCGCACGGCGCACCCTACGGTATTGCTGTTGTAGGTGCGATTAGCACAGAGTAATCGCACGCATGATATTTTTACGATCACACCGATAAACCTGGTGTTCACGGGGTACCCTTCAAATATAATGGCGCGTGATAACTGCAGGCTTTGTGCCATCATCCTGTTTATCTGTAAGACTTGTTAATAGAGTATTAGACAATGAATCTGAATACTGATCATCTTAAGCGTTGTATCACTACTCTCGAATCATCTCTTGAGTTGTACGCTAAATCTGCGCACGAAAGCATTGAGCAGGAAGTGTTTCGTAATGCCATTATTAAAGGATATGAGCTTGTGCAGGAAACCAGCTTCAAGCTGCTTAAACGAGCGCTCAAGGATTTTGGATATAGCGGAAAAAAACTGGACGCAACGCCCGTCAAGGAAATCCTGCGTTTAGCTGCAACACACGGATTGATGACTGTGGCTGAAGTAGAGCGCTGGTTTGTCTATCGCGACAACCGGAATAATACAGCGCATGATTACGGTGAGGGTTTTGCAAAAGAAACTTTGGTATTGCTGCCTGATTTCATTGTTGACACAAAAATACTGGAATCCGTTTTGCAACGCCGGTTTAACAAGGGTGCATAAAGCATCATGCATGTAGCCGAAACTGACATATTAATATTGCCGGAAAAATACCTCAGGCAGGTTAAAGATATCCTGCGTATCCATGTGCCACGAGTCGATGTTTGGGCATATGGCAGCCGGGTAACCGGTAGTGGTCACGATGCCAGTGATCTCGATTTGGTGATACGGAATCCGGATAATCTACTTGAGGAAGCCCCGGCTTTAAGCGAACTCAAGGAGGCTTTTATGGAAAGTGATTTGCCCATCCGCGTTGATGTGATGGACTGGGCACGCATCCCGGAGGAATTTCATCGAGAAATCGAACAGGCACATGTGGTCATTCAGCAAGCTGAATAGTCCGGACTCGGTTGCGCTGTGTGGCTACAGGTAGCGTTTTGTAGGGTGCGCCGCGCGCACCACTAAAAATACGCCGATTATCTGGTTGTACGTCAAAATGGTGCTGAAACGGAAAAATCTTCATTACCGAATTGACTGCCGTAATAAATAGATATACATTTATTCAATGTATATCTATTAGGAGATAATCATGCAAGTCTCAAAATGGGGTAACAGCCTGGCCATTCGGTTGCCTGCCTCAGTGGTTGAAGCACTGGAGTTGCACGAAGGCGATGACATTGAAGTGGTGATTGCAGACAAACGAGTCTTCCGGGTAGGGAAAAAACCTGGTAGCGAGGATTTCCTTGCGCGGTTACGGCAGTTCCGGGGAAAGTTACCGGCTGATTTCAAGTTTGACCGGGACGACGCCAATGCCCGAGGCTAAGGCCTTCATCGACACCAATGTTCTGCTTTACCTCTTATCGCCCGATGCCGATAAGGCCGACAGAGCCGAGACCATTCTACGGGCCGGAGGCCTGATTAGCGTGCAGATATTGAACGAAATAACCAACGTGGCACGTCGTAAACTCGCCATGTCATGGCTGGAAATTAACGAGCTATTAATGCTGATTCGGTCGGTGTGTCCGGCAGAACCGTTGACTATTGAAACCCATGACAAAGGAAGGCTGGTAGCTGAGCGCTACGGGATTAGTGTGTACGACGCCATGATCGTGGCCGCCGCACTACTTGCAGGATGCGAAACCTTGTACACCGAGGATATGCAGGATGGTCTGCTAATCGACCATCAATTGCGTGTTTGCAATCCATTTAATATGCATGCATTACCAGAACTCTGAATTTTTTTGGGCATCAGTTGAGTAGCCCGGATACAACTCAGTGAAATCCTGGGGTTGGTTTCCGGATTTCGTTTTACTACATCCGGGCTGCGGGCTGAGACGGTTCACAACTTTTTCAGAACACGGATGATTTTGTAGGGTGCGCCATGCGCACCATTTAAATTGGGCGCACGGCACATCCACGGTATTGCTGTTGTAGGTGCGATTAGCAAAGCGTAATCGCACGCATGTGGGTATGGCAGGGCGCGTTGGTAAAGCGTAACCCGCCGTTGTTTTAGGGTTGTGCCATGTCCGCGGAGTTTGTGTAGGGTGTGCTATGCGCGCCATTTCTAATTTGAAGATGTCGCAGTTCTGGTGCGCACGGCGCACCCTACGACAGCACAAATTTTTTTAACTTATTGGCATTGACGGCTGTTGATTATTGCCGGGTTAACAGGTTAATTAGATTGTAACTTTATGCATCTTTGGGTGGTAAGTTGTCAAAAGTTTATAGAAATTTTCTGCAGAAATTCTTTAATATAAATAATGAAAACGAGATTAGACATGGCATGTAGCGCTATCACGAGTGTTAAGCTTTTCTGTTGTTGATATATCCAGCCAAATAAGAGTGATGGAAAAAATATGCTTAATCCAAACCAGCCTTGTGTAGGTGTGTGAAGCAGGGCGAACAACAGTGATGCGGCGATATTTGCGAGCCATGCACTGGCTGAATGCCGGGTGTGCATGCCTGCAAAATATTTCTGCAGTTGTGTGGTGAAGTAGGCGCGAAAAAACCATTCTTCGGGCAGGGCAGTAAGCAGCAATATCATGACTGCGGTTGATATGTGTTGCGGGTTAATCACAAGCAGCGTTATTGCGCTAACTACAAGCGCCAGCCAGATGTAGGGTGCGCCGTGCGCACCATAGGGGGATTGATGCGCACGGCGCATACGAATGGGGGGGTGCCAGTGTCTGTCAATGAATGGCAAAAACAACATCAGCCCGGTTAAAACCGCTGTACGGGCATCATAAATAAAAACGGCGCAACCCGTGAGGAGTGCGCCGTTCAGTATGAGCAGAGTGTATCTGCTCATTTATCTTTAGGCCTTGCGTCGTGCAACACTTAACCAGCCCATCAGGCCAATAAAGCCGAGTACGACTAACCAGTCTGCATGATTTGCAGCGCTAGTTTCCTGGCTGGTCATGCTGCAACCGCTGGTCAGGCGAGATGCCGGCGCGCGCGCATTGGCAACGCCGCCTGGGTCGGTGATGGTGCCATCTGCCAAACCATCCACGTCATTCAATCCACCATCTTCAATGGTTAATCGTATGCAGCGATCACCTTCAAACAGGCCATCAACCCAGGTGTTGCTAGCCGTAGCAGCCGGGCATGCACCGTTGATAAGGCCGGATGAGGCAATGCGGTCATTGCCACTGGTATCAAAATCCTGCCAGCCATGGGCAGCGGAATATTTGCGGTACACAGCACGCTTGCCGATGGCGTCAGCGCTAACTGGCAGAACAACATCAACGATCGCGCCCTGGGTTAAACCGCGCACTTCAAAGTCGAAGCAGCCACCATTGCAGGAGGTGATTACACCTGAATCATTGGTGCCGCCGTTTGCAGTAATGGCTGCTGCGGTGATTACCGGTGAGAAATCACCGGTGGCAAGGTTTGAAGCTGTTATAGCGGTGTTGCCCAGTCTCAAGTTGCCGGTACTTGAAACCATGATGTCAGCATTGGCGGCTATTTCGTTTTGCGTCAGGGTACTGGCATCGACAAAGTCGGGAATGCCGTCATTGTCGGTATCATCATAGCCTTCGATACTATCCATCACACTATCGCCATCGGTGTCGGTGCTGGCGGATAACACCGGCGCTGTAGAAATGACACGCAGCAAGATGGATGTTGAGCTGGCGGTGGCCGTGCCGGAATTGATATTCAAGCGAATGGTGTACACCCCGTCCGCCATAGCCGTTGGATCAAAGCTGAATGTAGCGCTGCTGGTACCCGCTGTAGGCACTACAGCATTATCTGTGGCGCTCCAGTCCAGGGTACTGACCAGCAAGCGGTCGCTCGACATATTGGTTGTAATGGATACGGCACCACCTGTTGTCAGCACAATGCTGGTCGTGTTGCTGTTTTGGGTGGCGGTAAGCACTGGTTTTTGTGGTGGTACGCCACCGACTATAACTGTGCGGAGAACCGGGGTAGCCGCGTTGCCTGCGTTATCGCTGGCATTGTAGGTGAGGTAATAGGTACCCGGTACCGCGGTGTTGACTGTGCCGGTTGTTACGGCCGTTAGATTGGTGCTGGCGTTATCCGTTACCGTTGCGCCGGTATCGGCATAGGTGGCATTTAATGCCACATTGACGATCGTTTCGCCTGCCAGGGTAATAACGGGCGGTGTTATATCCAGCACATTTACGGTGCGTGTGTCCTGGTCAACATTGCCATTGGAATCTGTAACGGTATAGGTGAAGGTATAGGTGTTTGGGACGAGGGGGTTAAAAGGATCAGGATTGACAGTTACTATTATCGAGCTGGTTAAGTTGCCGTTTTCAATATCGGTTGCTGTGGCACCGGCGTCGACATAAGTACCGCCTTCGTTCAGGTTAACAGGGTTGCTACCAATGATCGTTATAACCGGTGGATTTCCATTACTGACATTAACCGTACGTGTAGCGATGCCAGTGTTGCTGCTCAGGTCAATCGCGGTGTAAGTAATGGTATAAGCGCCGGGAGTGTTATGGTTAACAGTGCCTGTGGCAGTAACCGTGCAGTTGGTTGTCGACGGCGGCGCAACACACGCACCATCCATGTTATCCACGGCGGAATAGCCAGGTTCCGAATACGGCGTGCCGAGATTCAGGGCGAGTGGATTGTTCCCCGATAAGGTAATAACCGGTGCGGTGTTGTCGAGCGTTGCGGTACCTGTCAGCGTCCAATAACCTACCTGTTGGTCGAAAGCGCCACCAATGATTACTTTGCGCCAGGAAATAGAAAAGGCACGTGAGCTGGTGTTATACGTACCGGTTACATCCGTCACAATTACATCAGAATCATCATGTGCTGGGCTTGGAGCATCGACTGTATCCCAGGTGACTGTACTGCCAGCGCCTTGGGAAAATGATGTTCCGTTCCAGAATGCAATCCATGAGCTGAGATCCAGATGAATGGAGTCAGCGACCGCATCATCAACGTAGCCTGATGGTGGCGCCATACCACTGTTAACACCATCTGTCGCTGCCGTATACAACGCGACAGGACCAAAAAAACCAAACTGGAATATACCCAAGCTTGTTGCGTAATATGGATGCGACGACGGGTTGTTTATATCAACTGCTGTGGTGCTGATTGTTGGTGCGTTACCTTGATAAACATTCATGGCAACTGGTGCCAGACCCCCTGCAAGTATTTGGTCGGTGCCAGGGGCGCCCATGCCAAATGTACCCCCAGCAATGGTGATAGATTGTACTTTTTTGGTAACAGCATGCGTTGGCAGGGTTAATGCCAGCATGATAGATGCAAGTAGAATGCGTTTCATAATGTATACCTTCAATTAGTTCAGCAGGTTGTTCGTTGTTTCAGCTCAGGATTTCTTTGCTTCTGCATGTCGCATTAAACCCAGGCCAAGCAGGAAGAGCGCCACGATCAGCCATTCCAGGTGTTCATTAAGTGGTTTGGGCGTGCTGCTCATGCTGCAACCATCAATCAAATTAGCATCAATGCCCGGGTAGCCTTCAATGGTGCCGGCCAGGGTAACAACGCCATTTGAAAAGCCATCGCCATCATTCGGGCCGGCGTCTGTCACCGACAAACGAATACAGTTATGACCTTGCGTTAAACCCGATTGCCAGGATGAAGCGCCGGGGGCAGGGCAGGTACCGGCCGAGCCTGCGGCCGATGCCACGCTATCGGTTGTGGTGGTATCGAATGGGCTCCAGGCAGGTGTCTGGTTGTTATTGAATTTTCTGAAGCCGGCATTTTTGGGCAGAGGTGCATGCAGCGGTATCACTAACTGTACCTGTTCGCCGCGGGTGAGGCTGCCAACCTGAACATCGAAATAACCACCTATGCCGGAACTGACAGCATAAATATCATCTGTGGCTTTGGCGGTAGCCGTGCAACTGGTGCCCGCATTGTTTTTAATTTGATTGAGTGTGACTTCTGCCGCATTGGTGCCGGCACAAATGGCTACGTTGCCCAGACTCAGGCTGCCAGCACTGGATTCAAGAATATAGCTGGTGCTGTTTGCGGCCTTACCCTGTATTTGTGTCGGTGTGGTGGTGTTATCAATCAGGTCTGCTGTATTGGCCACGCCATCGTTATCGGTATCACCAATATCGGCGAGTGTGCCTGTGGCAACCACATGAATGATAAAGGTGGTGAGGGATTTTTGCTGCGGTGTGGTATTGGTGTTGGTGACTTTTAAGGTCACATTATATTTACCCGCTATGTTAGAAGGATCAAACGTGAAAGTAGGTGTGGTGACAACAGCGCCGTTATCCAGGTCATCGTTGGTGCCACTCCAGCTAAATTGATAGCCCGCAGTCGATGTTAAATCGGTTGTCAGGGTGACATTGCCATCGGCCTGCGTCACGGTGTGTGTTGATACGGCGCCCTGGGTTGCGGTTAGCGTCGTTGATGGGCCGGCTTCGACGGCTGGACATGCCGGACAATCAACGAGCATGACCCATGAACCGGTTTTGCCGTTGAAAGGGCCGCCGACAATGAGTGATGTCCATGACAGGGTGTAGGTTCTATCAAAATTATCAAACACGTTAGCTGTTGTGCTGCCCTGGTTAAATTCAGTGCCGTTCCAGAACGCGTAGAACGAGCCCATGTCGGCGGTTTCGGTTATCAGATTTATCGTTGGCGCGGCATGGGTGACAGCATCTACACCTGTCTGTGCAGTATAAGTGCCGACCGGTACACCAAAAAACTGAAACGGAGCAAACAAGGCCTGATTGCTATCGCTGAGCGATGTGCCCTGAAACGTCCCTTCAACTAATACGCCTGTATTGCTGCCGGGTACCAGAGCGATGGGTGCTGATGTGACCGTGCCCATAAAGAACGTGCCGCTGACGACGTTGTAATTGTCACTGACTGCCAAAGGTGAGGCCAGCAAGGCAGGAATGAGCAAGCAAGTCGGTTTAATACATTTTTTAACAATTGAAATTAACATGTCATTAGACTCCAGAATATTTTTTACCTGACCATTCATTACCATTTGATACCCAGTTCAACGCCCAGTGCATCTTGTTTCATGCTGATGGCGGCATTGTTTACCGTGATGTCAGGATTTGATCCGGAAGGCTGGAACATTGTTTGGCCTTCTATGGTGTTTTCGAAGGCATGCACATAACTGACGGATGCTTCGATGTCTTTGGTGAACTGGTAGGTTGCGCCCAGTGTTGCGTGTAATTCCGGTGTAGCCGGAGCCAGTAAATTGAAAATTATATTATCGGGCGTAATAGGTGCTTTGGCATAGTTAATACCGCCACGCAGTTCCAGTTTTTCATTGAACTTGTATTCTGCGCCCAGTTTGTAAACGGTTTGGTCGGTCCAGCCAAAACCCATGCCCAGATCTCCGCCCACTTTGCATTCCAGTGTATCCACACCGGGGCATAGCGGATTGAATTCGACGGAGTTGCCGGCATAGGGGCCGGGGTTGCCGACGGAGTCGACATCACTGTAGTTAATTTGTTGTATATCGAATTTAACCTTGATGTCGGGTGTGGCCTTGTAGGCGACACCCACAGCATAATTTTCCGGGATGTCGAAATCGCCGTGCTCGGCAAATAAGCTGCTGTAATCTTCGAAGGGTGTCATGTAAACGCGAGATGAATAATTGACGCCAAAAATAAGATCA
This sequence comes from Gammaproteobacteria bacterium, assembly GCA_016191795.1. Taxonomy (GTDB): domain Bacteria; phylum Pseudomonadota; class Gammaproteobacteria; order SZUA-229; family SZUA-229; genus JACPVK01. The sequence continues at coordinate 5,830 of JACPVK010000456.1, read as the reverse complement.
TTATTCATGTACTTGCCTTGCCAGCCTAAACGGATACCTCCGCCGTATGAGAAGTCTGTGCCCATGTTGGAAAGGTTTTCCTGTGTAACAGCAAGGTTGAGTTCGGTGAATGCCTTTAAACCCCATGCTTCGAAAAACTGGCCTGCCATGACAACACTGGCGCCAACGGTATTTTGATCATCCATTTTATACGCGATGCTGATTGGAATTTGCATTTGCAACAATTTCACACCGGTGTAATTGTCTCCGCCCAGGCCATTGAAATTGAAAAAATAACTGGTATTGCCGTCCGGTAACGCCTGGTTATAGCGTGTGCCCATACCAGCGCCGATGAATGCGAAGCCAAATGTTATTTCATCGTTGTATTTATAGGTGCCGCCCATGTTGGGAATAAGAAATACATCGCCGGGGCTGAAGGGTGTGTGTTCGAAATGGCTTTCTTCTGCGATGGTTGTTTCGCTCAAGGTGCCATCTGAGTGTGTAACACTATTAGGTGCATAAAAAATATCACCACCAATATCAAATCGGGTACCGACATCAATCATGGTTGCAGGGTTAAACGCCGCCGCCAGACCATCTATGCCTTCAGCAACACCTACGCCGCCCATGCCGCGTGATTTTGCGCCAAAACCAATCATGAAATAACCATTGGTTGCGTATGAAACTGCAGGCATGGTGAGGCCGGCAAGAATAGCCGTGACGAGTACCTTCTTAAGGTGAAATTGCATGGTGAATCGCTCCAACATTTTTTGTTTGGTGATGAGGCAGGAACAACGTCGATGCAGTCAATGCGGATGGGGGGTTCGCTGATGCCCGGCTTCGTGCCTGATTCTTAATGTATCATTGCGGATGTATGTATCCGTCGTTTGGTTTTTATTATGCGAGGCCATTTAAAAACAGGCGTAGCGATAAAGTCAAGAACGCTGCGCTATATCATGTTTTGATGATTTACTTAATTTGGTGGCGGGCTGCCATTGCTGTGTCGGTTGGTTTGTCATTTTTAAAGTGTAATAGTCCTATTTTATTATGCTGATTTTTTCAACTTGATGATTTCTGGAATGGCGGCATTTTCTGGCGTATTTCCTGCTGCCTTATGTTTTGCCTGGAAGAACTTAAGCTACCCCAATGCCTTAAGTTAGAGTGTAGGTGCGCCTTCAGGCTCACAAAACAACTGAAGAATATGTGTTTTTATAAGATACATTCGTTCGCCTGAAGGCGCACCTGCAACAGATTCATCCTTATCTTGATGGAATTGAGCTACACCCCCCCCAATTGTTAATCAACATGGAGACAATAAATGATAAAGAAAACAGTATTAATCGCTTTGCTGGTGTTACCCGTTGATGCAGCAGTTGCGGCAGTGATGAATGTTACTAATATGACGGCTGTTCATGGTACTTACGCTCTTTCTAGTCCCTATGTCAGCTGGTCAAATACTGAAAACCCCTCGGCCAACCTGGTAACAGGATACGTGAATTTAGGTGCTGTTACTGAATTGTTCGGTGTGCCAGTGGTGGCAATGACTCAGGACGGTAGCATGGGTGTGCAAGGTGGCTCGGTTGTTACAGCGGTTGTTGATGATGTTGCTGGAACAATTACTGCAGATTTAACCGCCTGGACAAGTATTTGGAATAATGAGATTCATAACGAAGGTGATGCAAATGTAACCGGCACCTGGAATGTGTTGACGGGTGAATATTTCCTGAGCTGGTCGCGCACGCATATCGGTGGTGCAACACAGGGCTATGTGGCTAGCTGGACTATGTCTGGTATTGCTACAGCTGTACCTGTACCAGCTGCAGTATGGCTGTTTGGGTCAGGTCTCATTGTCATGCTTGGTTTTGCCCGTAACAAGAAACACTAAATCCAGTTACTTCATCTATAGACAACAAGGGCCGCGAGGCCCTTGTTGTTTTTAGGGCGTAGATTTACCTCGCGTTCTTTTCTTTATAAATGGTTGTCATGAATTTGTTGTCTGGCTTGCTGCTTTGTTATTCCCATAGGGTGCACGGCGCACCCTACAACAGAAGATTTAATTAACTTAATGGCATTGGCAGGTGTGCAGCCAACTCTTTACCGGTTATCGCTGAAAAACAATCTGTCGGTATTTCTTACAAATCAACTATGTTGCCTAAGTTATTGTTTTTACTGATCAGCACTTTGTGATATGTGATGGTGTTATCTTTATCTGGGGATTTGTTCTATTTATTACGCAATATGGTTGTCGACGCAACTGACATTATTAATGCATGGTAATGTTCTTTATTAATGAGAGGTCTAGATTCAAGTAATTGTTTTTATTGTATTAATCGACAGTAATTATTGGTTGGCACGGCATCTGCTTTGTTATTGCCGCAAGCTTTATTGCACAAACCTAAATGTTTAATCTTGGAGTAATAACACATGAAAAAAACTGCTCTTGCTGCTGCTCTTTTCGTAATCACTGGTGCTGCTAATGCTGCGGTTGTAACTTCTATGACCATTACTGGCGGTGCCTTCAACATGGGTACAACCAACCTTGGCGTTGCTGGTTGCCAAATTGGTGGCTTTGGTTCTCATCAATGTATTACTAGCGGCTCTACTATCGACACTGATGACGGTTTGTTTGAAGGCTCAGCTTCTTCTAGCTTGGTAGGCCTGTCATTCTTCGGTTCACCTGTTAATGCCTTTACTGCTGCAACTGCTACTGGCGCTCAGCCCAGCATCACTGGCAATCCGTTGAGTGGCGATGCAACTGGTAGCGTTCTGACTATGGATGTGGGCAGCTGGTATGCTAACTGGTCTGGCACCAACTTCCTGCAGGGTCCTACTGGTGGTATGGCTACTGGTACTTATGATTCCACTACCGGTGCTTTCACTTTGTCTTGGAGTTCGCTGATTGTGGGCGGTCCATTCAATGGCCAGATTGGTAACTGGAACTTGGTGGGTACTGTGACTGCCGTACCGGTACCGGCTGCTGCCTGGTTGTTCGGTTCAGGCCTGCTGGGCTTGGCTGGTGTAGCTCGCCGCCGTATGGCTGCCTAATAGTTTTCTCGCAAGAGATTGCTATTGATGTAAAAGGTGGAGGCGCAAGCCTCCACCTCTTTTATAAAAGTTAAATCATCAGGTTAATGAATTGTTCACAGTTTCTTAACCTGATGTAAATGATATTCTGGCAAAGTGGAGACGGTAATCAAGCCAGTTAAATGGAGAAAAAAGATGATAATGAAAAATTTTGCTCTGCCTCTACTGTTATCCTTATTAGCCCTGTCATCAGCAAATGCAGCACCGCTTGATATCGACAGCATGTTTGTTAATAACGCCGCAGCCACTCTCGATATCAATGGCTCCGCCTTTCCGCCACCCGTTACAGTCTCTTCCACGCTCCCATCTGTAGAAATTACCATGGGTGCTTACCAGCCGAATATTTTTAGTATGGGTAGCACATCCACGATATATCTGAATATTTACTCTACGTCTGCTTATGGTATGGCTGCACCCAGTGGTTTCGTGGATGGCAATACTATCTCGGTTGATTTCTCAAGCCTGCGTGTTACCGGATCATATAGTACCTATTCTTTCGATGTTGCACTTTGGCCACTCACAACTACGCTGGATTACGGAAGCTATGATCCCATTACCGGTGATTACATTATTGGCTGGAGCGAAAACTTCATTATTGATGTGAGCAGCTTTTTCTCCGTGCCTGCTAATCTGGATGTCAGCCTGTCTGGTTACTTGACGACTGTGCCAGTGCCGGCCGCATTCTGGTTATTTGGTTCGGGTTTGATTGCGCTGTTTGGTTTTGCAAACAGCAAGAAAAAACACTAATAATTTATAAAAATAAAATCTTTAAAGGGCCGCAAGGCCCTTTTTTATTGCCTGTCGTTTCGCTGGTATTGTCATATTTCCAGGCCAGGTAGAGGTGCCCGCTACACAACCCATGCCTGACTGGTTATGTATTGGAATCTGTAAAAAGATATGGATGGATGTTGTTGTATCCGCGCCAGGGTTTGCGTGTTGTGCGTGGCTTGAACCGGATAGGGTAGTGGCATCACAAGACATAAGTCCGGATGTCAGGGCTGGCATGATTTGACTGTGTCGATACTATGAGGTGGATCCGATGGCGTGTATTTCCCTGTTGTAGTGTAAAAATGTCGGGCATATCAGTCGTATAACTTTACACAATTAGTGCCTCATAATATTCTCTGTCACGCGTTTATTTCTCTAACTTATTGATTGTATGAATTAATAGGCTTTGGATCATTCGTGGGCATGATTCGTGCTCCTAAATGCTAGCTACTTCACAGTACATCGGTTCAGCTTGGTGCACAGCAACCGGGTACTTCTCCAGTACTAAATGATAAAAGACCAGCATAGGTTTTAATCACGGGTGACCCTCTTGCCCGTAGTACATATTTAACAAGGACAAATTATGAAATGTCTAAAATTTCCAGGGGCAGTTGTGTGCGTGTTTTTCGCACATGTCAGCAGTTCTCAGGCAGCACCGGTCGCTATCGACAGCATGTTTGTTGATTCAGCATCTTTTTCCGTTACGGTGAATAGCTACAGTTTATATAACTTCTCCAGAAATTTTTCACCCGTAGAAATTAGTATGGGTGAATATCAGGATCCCTTGCTAAGGCTGACATCAGGTATCAAGTATCTGGATATCTACACCACGGGTTCCTACGGTGCGTCCTCACCATCCGGCTTTGTGGATGGCACGACGATTAACGTTGACTTGTCCAGTTTACGTGTAGAGCTGGGAATCAAAAAACTGGGTGCAATGTTCGATGTGGGTTTATGGCCGATCAATACGCCCAGTGATATTGGCGTGTATGACCCGCTGACCGGTAATTATAATTTGTCGTGGATTCAAAATTTTATGGTTGATAATCCAGGTACTAATAATGACTATTATGGTAATTTTACAGTGCAACTGGGTGGTTATGTCACCACCTCGGCTGTGCCTGTGCCGGCTGCATTCTGGTTGCTTGGTTCGGGTTTGATTGCACTGGCTGGTGTGGTACGTCGCAAGCAATAATTCAATATAATAACTTCTAACAAAATAATAATAATCTTTATAAGGGCCGAAAGGCCCTTTTTTTATTATTGGTTGTTTATAAACTGAGTCTCCGTGTTTCAGGATCTTGCTCGGCCTGTTCCCAGGCCGGCGTAAAAAGTTCAAGTAATCTGGTTGCGCGTTGTTTGCATTGGTTGTTATAGACTGCTGCATGGCTGCCTGTGTGTCTGTAAAGAAATCCAGCGTTGTCAAAAACGATAAACGATGAGTTATTGAAATTATCTTCACTGCCTGGTTTGCGAATTTCGATACTGGAGGTGAGTCGTTGAGCCAGGCGAATGAGACCATGACCGCGTTGGATGGCATCGTTGCTGTTTTGCACCAGTACTTGAATACTGGCGTGGCGATTGCCACGGACAAAGCTGGTTAATGCGCTAATAAATGGATCGTTGTCGTAAATGTCATATTCCAGATTCGGCGTGTTGATGCGAATCGTGCGCAGGGTGTTGCTGGTGGCTTCCAGAATAGTCGCCTGAATGTCTGGCAGTGAATCCAGTGGCTGGTCAGATTCGGTGTTGCCATGACGCAACCAGGATGGCAGCAGAACAACCGGGTTGTTGGATTGTGTGTTCATAGCTATGTATTTGTAGTGTGTGCCGTGCACACCGATTTGAAATGGTGCGCACGGCGCACCCTACATAATAATTATTCGCCACATTGCATGGTATCAAATACTGCCATATCGCCCCCGCCCCAGTCCAGTGGTAATATTCCGTTTTTAACGTCACGATGAAATGTGGAATATGGCCAGTCGGCTACGCGCTG
>JACPVK010000008.1 GCA_016191795.1 Gammaproteobacteria bacterium | reverse complement strand
CCAGGTGAACCATGACTCAAAAAAAACCGCCCCTAATCCTGGTTGATGGTTCTTCCTATTTATATCGCGCGTTTCATGCTTTGCCACCCCTGACTAACTCCAAAGGCCAGCCTACCGGCGCGGTGTATGGCGTGGTTAACATGCTGAAGAAATTAATTGAACAATATCACCCGCAATACATGGCCGTGGTGTTCGATGCCAAAGGAAAAAATTTTCGCCACGAACTGTATGCCGATTACAAGGCCCACCGTCCACCCATGCCCGATGAACTACGCGCACAAATAGAACCCTTGCATGAGCTGGTGGATGCATTGGGTTTGCCAAAACTGGTGGTGCCGGGCGTGGAAGCCGATGACGTTATCGGCACGCTGGCCACGCAGGCCGCCAAACAGGGCATGGAGGTTTTGATATCCACCGGTGACAAGGATATGGCACAACTGGTGGACAAGCACATCACGCTCATCAACACCATGAACAACAGCGTGCTGGATATTCCCGGCGTGGTCGAAAAGTTTGGCGTGCCGGCTGAACGCATCGTGGATTATTTAGCGTTAATTGGTGACACCTCCGACAATATTCCCGGTGTGCCCAAAGTCGGCCCCAAAACCGCCGTGAAATGGTTGCAGGAATATGGCTCGCTGGAAAATATTGTGCAACACGCCGCCGACATCAAAGGCAAGATTGGCGATAATTTGCGAGACAGTCTTGAACAAATCCCTTTGTCTTACAAACTGGCGACGATAGTTTGCGAAGTGGAGCTGGATCAAAAGCCAACAGACCTGGCGTTAATGACACCCGACAGGGAAAAGTTACACCGGTTATATTCGAATCTGGAATTCAAAACCTGGCTGAAGGAACTGGATAGCCATAATGTCAGGCCAGATGATATTCAACCACAACAGGACACGTCATTCCGGCGCAAGGCGGAATCCATGGTTGATACTGTGCCGGATTCCGGCTTGCACCGTGATGACGATAATGCGATTGCAGCAGCTGAAATTGAAAAACAATGGGAAACTGTTGTAAATGAATCCCGATTCAATGATTGGTTAGCAGAGTTGAATAAGGCTGAAATTTTTGCCTTCGATACTGAAACCACCAGCCTTGATTACATGCAGGCCAGAATTGTCGGCGTATCATTTTGCGTCGAACCGGGCAAGGCTGCCTATGTGCCCATTGGACACGATTATCCGGATGCGCCGGATCAACTGGATGCAAACAAGGTGCTGGCTGCACTCAAGCCGTTACTGGAAAATCCGGGCAAGAAAAAACTGGGCCAGAATTTAAAATACGATACCCATGTGCTGGCCAATCATGGCATTAACATGCAGGGTGTTGCACACGATACCTTGCTTGAATCATTTGTGCTGGACTCAACTAAACGCCATGACATGGACAGTATGGCAGAGCGATTGCTGCATTACACAACCATTCACTTCGAAGACGTGGCCGGTAAAGGCGCGAAACAACTCACGTTTAATCAGGTGGATTTGCAGCAGGCCGGACCTTATGCGGCAGAAGATGCTGATATCACCCTGCGTTTGCATCAAGTGTTACAGAAACAGATGCAAAAAGTGCCGAGCCTGAAAAAAATATACGAAGAAATAGAATTACCGTTGATGCCGGTGATTCAGCGTATCGAGCGTAACGGTGTACGTGTTGATGCCGCCATGCTGGCACAACAAAGCAGGGAGTTATCAGCGCGATTGGCGCAAATAGAAAAGCAGGCGTTTGAAGTGGCGGGTGAAAGTTTCAATCTGGGTTCGCCAAAACAGTTACAGCAAATTCTGTTTGAGAAAATGAGAATAAAGTCACTGCGTAAAACGCCAAAAGGCCAGCCTTCTACCGCAGAGGATGTGCTGGAAGAACTGGCAGGCGAGTACGAGTTGCCGCGCCTGATACTGGAACACCGCGGCATGAGCAAACTCAAATCAACTTATACTGATAAGCTCCCGTTACAGATTAATCCGCAAACCGGTCGGGTACACACTTCATATAATCAAACCGGAGCGGCCACCGGACGTTTGTCATCCACTGATCCCAATTTGCAAAATATTCCGGTGCGTACCGAAGAAGGACGACGCATACGCCAGGCATTTATAGCCGAGCCCGGTAACAAATTAACTTCTGCTGATTACTCACAAATTGAATTGCGCATCATGGCGCATTTATCGGACGATAAAGGCTTGCTCAAGGCATTTTCCGAAGGCCGGGATATTCATCGCGCCACAGCCGCTGAAGTATTTGCATTAAATCTGGATGACGTTTCCACCGAGCAACGCCGCGCCGCCAAGGCCATTAATTTTGGATTAATTTATGGTATGTCCGCTTTTGGGCTGGCCAAACAACTCGGCATTGGCCGTAACGAAGCACAGGCTTATGTTGAAATGTATTTTGCACGCTATCCCGGTGTGAAAGATTACATGGATAACACGCGCCAGCGCGCCCATGAAACCGGCTATGTCGAAACGGTTTTTGGCCGGCGTTTGTATTTACCCGACATCAACGCAAAAAACGGTCAGCTGCGACAATATGCCGAACGCACGGCGATCAACGCACCTATGCAAGGTACCGCTGCCGACATTATAAAAATGGCCATGATTACGCTGGATAAATCATTGCTGGCTTCAAAGTTCAATGTACGCATGGTGATGCAGGTGCACGACGAACTGGTGCTGGAAGTAAATGAAAATCAGGTCGAGGCAGTACGTGAAATGGTTATCCGTGAGATGCAATCGGCAGCTAAATTGAAAGTGCCATTAATTGTTGAAGCGGGTGTGGGTGATAACTGGGACCAGGCTCATTAACCCGGATTATCTAATAACACTTGATCGACTCTGCAGATTGTTGACACAGAGACGCAGAGACGCAGAGTTATTCAAATTCTTATTTCTCTCTGTGTCTCTGTGTCTCTGTGCCTCTGCGTCAAAGCTTTTGCCGTAGTCTCTGGCGAAGAATAAATTCCAAGTTTTTGGTGAATTATCCGGGTAGGTGTGCTGCTATAGCAGTCAAGATCACAATATATGAAATACAAAATATCTCCGTTGCCGGTACGTGATGGCATCAGTCCCAATCATATCTGGCTGCCTGCTGGTGACTGGTCCAGTATGCTGGCGTTTTTGGTGCAACGTTTTCCCGAAATAGAAACGTCGCGTTGGCTTGATCGAATGGCCAAAAAGGAAGTGGTGGATGAACAGGGTGTGGTGATTGATTCACAAACACCTTTCCGTGCGGGTGCGCGCCTTTATTATTATCGTGAACTGGAAGCGGAATGCATAATCCCGTTTGAGGAAAAAATTATTTATCAGGATGAGCACATAGTTGTAGCCGATAAGCCGCACTTTTTGCCTGTTGCGCCGTCCGGACGTTTTTTAAAGGAAACCTTGCTGGCGCGGCTAAAGCGCAAGCTCGGGATAGATCATCTGGTTCCCATGCATCGTATTGATCGAGAAACCGCCGGGCTGGTGATTTTTTCCACGAATGTCGTAACACGGAATGCCTATCACGCATTATTTCGAGAACATCGCATCGTAAAAACCTATCAGGCACTGGCGAAGTTTGATGATAGCCGTCAGTTTCCATTTACCTATCGCAGTCGTATTGTCGAAGCGGAAGAATTTTATAGACGACAGGAAGGGGTGGGTACACCCAATGCCGAAACCCTGATTGACCTGCTGGGTATACGCGAAGACATGGCGTTGTATAAATTAATGCCGGTAACCGGCAAAACCCATCAGTTACGGGTGCACATGGCGGCCCTGGGTATGCCCATATTAAATGACCCGTATTATCCGCAATTAACCAGCTGGAAGGGTGATGATTTCACCAGACCATTGCAGTTGTTAGCCAGAGAAATTGAATTTACAGATCCGGTCACATCTGAGCGACGATACTTTGTTAGTGACAGAGCGCTTTAGATTTTTTAAAAGTAAATGTGTGTGTCGACAATTAATTAATTTTTTTTGCAATTTTATGACAGCACCGTTTATCTGGTGTGTGATTGTAATCGCTACCATTCGTCAGTCTGCTTTTGACAACCCGCACAGATGAACTTAACTCATTAACGTAAGTCTCTGCAGTATTGCGCTAAGCCCGGCGCATGCCCGCTTGCCTCCCTGAGCGGGCGTTTTGAAACCGGTCTTCCCCAAGCCGGTTTCCACT
>JACPVK010000396.1 GCA_016191795.1 Gammaproteobacteria bacterium | reverse complement strand
TCACACGTACTGGATTAGTAGAAGTTTTGGTTTTTTTCTCAACGTATACACCAATATTTCACATGCTGCTCAGCGAGAAATTCTTCTGCATTTTTTCCATGCAACATGGCGAAGGTTGATAACATGCCGGCTTCCAGACAGGTGTTGGCAATAACAGTTACCGAGCGTGGTGCATCCGGAACCGGCCAACCTGTTTGTGGGTTTAGTATATGGCTATATCGAACCCCTTCTTTCAATAAAAACCTGCGTGCATCGCCACTGGTTGTCAGCCCTCCCTGGAGCAGTTTTATTTTACCTGCAGCGTTGTGCCCGGTGTTATGTGGATTGTCGACGCCAATGAGCCAGGGCTTGTTGTTTAGCCTCGGTTTGTTGACATATATGTCACCACCAAAATTAATTAAAACACTGGCGTCAGAAAGTTTACTGGCAAGCTGGCTGGCCTGATCGACTGCATATTCTTTACCGATTCCGCCCAGATCAATTTCCATGCCGCTTAACAGGGTGAGATAAGGTGAATTCCATGTCGCCTTATCCCAGCCTATGAGTGGCATTACGGCGTCAATTTGTACCTGATCTGGTATCTTGTCAGAGCCATCAAATTTCCAGAGCTTACGCAATACGCCGGATGTAATGTCAAATTTGCCTTCACTGAGTTGATAGCATTGTGTTGCGAAGTCCAGTAGTTTCGCTGTTTCCGGATCAACTTCTACCGGTTTACCGTAAGCATGGTTGATAAGATCGATTATGTTGCCGCTGCGATAACGGCTAAATTTATGTTCAATGCGTTTGGCTTCCTGCCAGACAGTCTCGGTTGTTTTCCAGGCGATGTTATTATCATTTGTTTCGATTAATACTTCACAGGGGCAGGCCATGGCAGTGAAACTACCCATCCAGGTTTCGCCATGACTGGTAAGCTGGATGGGTGATGAATTGGCCATGTGTCAGGACATATCAGGAAGGGACAAAGTCGATTGGATATTTGATAATTGCCTGGCGCACATTGCCGGGTTTAAAGCGGAACAATTTGACGCGAGCAATAATTTTTTTCTCGAATTCAGGGTTACGCAGATCGCTGGAGACGATACGGCAATCACTAACACCGCCATCTGGTTCAATGGTGATCTCCAGTACAACCTTGCCCTGCAGGGATGGGTCCCCGCGCAAGGCACGGTTATACATACTATAAATGGCACCTTTGTTTTCCTCGAAGACGCGTGCAATTTCACTTTCAGTGCGTGTTGTTCCGCTCACCTTTTTGCCGGAAGTGGCTGTGCCACTATCATCATTCAAGGAGCTTTGCACGCTGGAAGTGGCTCGTTCGGATAAACGCGTTGGTGCGGAAGATGTCGCAACGGCTTTGGAACCAATGCCTTTGCTGTCCTGCGTGGCACCGGATGTAATCATGTTTTTGGTGAATGTGTCATCGGTCTTGTTGGCGGAAGCAACCTGTTTTTTAAGCGGTACATTGCTGAAATCTTTTACATCAAAACTGTCCTGCAGGGTGTTGAGCTTGTTACTCAGCGCCAGTAATCCTGAACTGGATGCCTTGAGCCTGGCCTGAGAGGGATTTTTTTGAGGCACAGGTTTAGGCACGGGCTCATCCCTGGGTTTTTCTTTTGGGGGCTCCTTGGGTTCGGGCGGTTTTTCCTTTTCCACCTTTTGCACCGGCCTGGGTTCCGGCGCCGGCACGGGTGGTGGCGGTGTTTTTTTCTGTTCAATAATTAATTTTGCCAGGCGCGGTGAAACTTCTTTTAAATCCTTGATTGCCGGTGGTGCAGGTTTTGGTAAAAACGTCAATATGACCCCGGCAATCGTGAACACAATCAGTGTCACGCGCAGTATGCGTTTGAAGCGGCGATCGTTAGCGCTTTCAGTCCAGGGTAAAAATGGCTCATCCCAGGTATTAGTAGCAGACATGCTTAACTCTTTTCTATGGCTTTTCTGCTGACTGCGAGTGATATGTTTGAATAGTTAGCACTCGCGCAGGTCAACATAATGCGCTTTAAAACGATATAAGGTATTTCTTTGTCACCCATAATGGTGACACCTTCATCAGTAACACTAGTTTGCCCGGGTTTCTTTTTCTTGCTTGCAGCCAGGTGCTTAAGTTCATTAAACAGCGGCATGATGACATTATTGTCACCTTCAGCGGCCGATTTGATACTGGCAACTTTTTTGCCCTGAATCAGGATATTGTTGTCGCCAAGAATGATAACGATATTTTCTTTAGGTATCTGTTCAGCAGTAGACCTGGGTAATTTGATATTTTTCGGTGTGGGCAAAATATCTGAATTGGCCGAACTCACCAGCAGGAAGAATACAAGAATAGTGAAAATATCCATTAATGAAACCATATCCAGAAGAGCGCCTGAACCTCTGCGACGCGCATGATGACGTTGCATGCGATTGGCGCGACGTGATTCTTTCATGGTGTTGCCCCCGCGTTAGCCATGGCAGGCGAATCACCTATGGAAATGTCAGGAAATAATTCGTAAGTCACGATTTCACCCGTTTCGAAAGTATGAAACTCACGTGATTTGTCCATAACTTGCACTATGTCTTCATAGTGTGTGAATTTGTCCGGCAAGATAGAAATATCTGTCTTGTCCGGATATTTATATTTAATCTGGCGCAATGTCTGATTGAGTAAGGAGTAGTTGTGGCCACTTACTGTTTTCGGAATAGACTTGATGGTATTGCCATCCTGATCTGTTATGAGGATGGAGCTGTCGCTCATAACAATATTTATGGCGAATTCCCTGGGCTTATCCGTCGCCGAATCGCCTGCATCTGCCTTGGGTAAATTAAGGTCCAGTATGCTGGTGGTTGTAAAGGCTGCCGTCATCAACAGGAACGGTACCAGCACTACCATCAGATTCATGAAGGCAGTGATATTCAACTCAACGTTGGTTTTTCTGCGTTCGGTTTTGTTACGTTTGTGGATCATGCCTGTGTTTTTCTTTTCGCCAGAATGTTTACAAATTTGACGGTGGCCATTTCAAGGCTGTCAACAATCTCGGTGGTTTTGGCTTGCAGGATGGAGAAAATAATAATCAGGGGAATAGCGCCAAGTAAGCCGAAGGCAGTGGTATTCATGGCAACCGAGATACTGCTGGAAAGGATTTCGGCTTTCAGCGATGGATCAACAGCGGCGACAGAATTAAATGCCTGAATCAGACCTTGAATGGTGCCAAGCAGCCCGAGCAGGGTGGAAATATTGGCCAACATGGCCAGATAATGCGTGCGTTTTTCCAGGCGCGGCATGATTTCCATCAGCTCTTCTTCCATGGCCATCTCAATATCTTCGCGCCTGGATGAGCTTTGCATGGTGGCCAGGCCCAGATTAAGCATCTGACAAATGGCGACATTGCTGGAGCGAGAGGTAATCTGGTAGGCCTCCTGATAACTACCCTGTTTGAGTAAAGGCATCACCTTGCCCAGTAAACGGCGATTATTAAACTTGAGCGCGCTGAGGTAAACGTAACGTTCTATCGCTATGGCAATACCAAATGCAAATACAAAAAGTATGGGGTACATGAAGACACCGCCAGATTGAAAGAATGTGATCATGTCAGAAAGCATTGTTGGCTCCGTGTATCAGTTATCGGGATTTGTAGCAGGGGTTGTCTGGTTGAGAGTGAAATTCCTGGTGGCATTATAATATTGCTCTTCGCGTAATACACTGCGTCTGTCCAGTGGTTCCAGGGCGTTTTCAATCAATGAGGCCAGGGGGATGTCAGCAACCGGTGGCAGCTCGGGGGATTTCCAGGATATGACATAGAGTATGTTGGGCAACTCTTTATTTCCGGTAATGGTAATGCCTTCCATGTCGGCCTGATCCGCAGCATTTATGCTGCCAGATAATAGCAAACAGCTAAGTAAGTATCTTCCAGGTTTCATCATGATTGACTCTTGTTCATTGTCTGGATGCGTTTATCTAAATCAATAATCCATTTCTCGACTTCCTTATCCTGACTGCCTGTTAGTTTTTGATAATTATTGTATTGGGTCAGTGCGTTGGGCAAATCCTGCAGATACAAATCATAGAGGATGCCAAGATTTAACACGGCTGGAGCATAGTCTGATTTATGCTGGATGGCACTCTGGTACATGTCTTTTGCCTCGGAAAATTTTCCTTCCTCGCGAAGCATGACGCCAAGGTGATTATACGAAACAGCATCAGCCGGGTTTAATGATATGGCTTTGTTGAATGCCTGTCTTGCTTCATCCTTATTGGCTTTGTGCCTGTGCAACAGACCCAGATTGGTATAGGCATTGGCAAAGTCAGGATTGGTAGTTGTTATTTCTGTAAACAGCTGTATGGCCTCGTCGTAATTACCTGACCTGGCCGCACTGATGGCATTGTTATAGCCTTTGGGAGCGAAAACTTTAGGTTTGTTATCCTGGGCTGCCTTGGCCTGTTTGGCGTTAAATGAAGGCATGGGTATACAGGCGCTGATAGCAGCACCTGCCAGAATAATAACCAGTAGTCTGGTTGTAAATTTATAGTGCTTCAGGTAACGCATAAATTTGTGTCTTTTCGGTTTTCTGGTAGCGAACCGGTTGTAATACAGCTAGCAGATCGATGCTTTTTTTAATCCACTGGTCATATAGTCCATCTTTGGTGCGATCAGCATTGCTGGTATGAATTTCTATGGCCTTTTCTTCGAACGGAAACGCCTGTTCCTCGAGTAGTATGTCGTATTGCTCCAGCTCTTCCTCTGATAAATCACCAGGGCGTTGCGATGTCATAATGGATTTACCAAGCTGATTATATAACTCACCAACACGATATGTGGACTCGGTAGTAAATTCGGCAATTTGATAACTCATGATTTCCTTATACGCATTCAAGGCTTTTTCTAGCAAGGCTGTTTTTCTGGCCAGGCTTTTGTCTATAGGCATGGTCAGGCTCGACTGTTCATATTCCCGGATGACAGGTTTGGTTATATGTATCAGTGCACTCGCTGCTATATAGTGGGTACGTTCGCTTCTGTTTTCGCCACCGATTTTCTCATCGGCAACCGTTTTGGTTAGCCATTTGCCCCATAATTCATATTGTTTGGTTTCGCGGAAATATTCGGACACAATGAAGTGGGCTTCTATATATCGTTCGAATGGATGCGGGTAGTTATTGATGTAAGCAATATACATCTCATTGGCTTTATTCCTGTCGCCGGATTTTTCAAACATCTCGGCAGCCTGCCAGTTTAGCTGTTGCTTTTTGTTAACATCGGTTTCGCTAACAATGAGCAAACTGATTTCATTTGCAGCTTTCTGGAATTGTCCTGATTCGGTATAAGAGTAGGCAAGTTTTTCCGATATGCTACGTCCATATTCCGGGTGATTGGGGAAGTTTTTACGAAAGTTCTCAAGTATCGGTACCGCCTGATTCCAGTTACCCATTTTTATATACATGGTAGCGGCATCATATTCGGCTGTAGCGCGAATGGTGCTTTGAGGGACCATTGTGCCAACACGCAGGAACAGCGCGGCGGCAATATCGAACTGATTATTTTCACGTTCCTGTTCGCCCTGTTTATAAATACTGGCGGCGAGACCTTCGGATAATTCAGCATATTGTCTGGAATTCTTTTTTGTAAACGTGAGCGCTTCGGAATAGGCAAGTTCTGCCGAAGTAAAATCCTTGAGTTCGTAGTGTGAGTTGGCGCGCACAACCCACGCAGCTCTGGTTAAGTCGCTATCAGTATTTTCTTTGTTGTCTGTTACACGCGTGGCCAGTTCGATAGCCAGTGCGTAGTTTTTGGTTGTGAATAATTCTTCAGACGTTTTGGTGAGTACCGGCAATATGTGTTTATGCGTTGGAAACTTGTTACAAAACTGCACGGCACTGTTTAGTTTGCTGGTTTTTAAAGTTGCTATTCTTGTGGCTTCGACTTGAGGATCTGTGGGTTGTACCGGCAAAGGTAACAGTAATTTGTCATAACTTATGAGAGCGGCATACCCTGCATCGGCAGCGTCCGGGTGATCAGGGTAACTGTATGCCGTTTTTTCATATTCATGGACTGCGCGCATAAAATCCTGGCCATCGTAATAGGCATCTGCCAGCAGGAAGTTGATATGTGGCGTGTCGATATCTGCAGGGAATGATTCAACATACAAGCCATACCAATAAGCGGCTTGTAGAAACGATTCATTTTTCCTGGTTGTTCTGGCAATAGAATGGTAATACTTGGCAAGTTCAAGTGTATGTGATTTTAACTTTATCGTTATGGCCTGCTGGTTGTCAGGAGTTTGTGCGAGGTAAAATGCCGTTTTGACACCAAACTGTTGCACATATGATTTCATTGCATTCAGGGTTTCTTCTTTAAAGTTACCTTGCTTATAGGCCTGAATGGCCAGGTCAAAAAACTCAGGTGCTAACGCACTGTTTGGTGTTGCTTTGGTGTATGCAATATACACATTGGCAGCATCCATATGCCGGCCGGTACCGAGATACAGTTCACCTATGGCTTTGTATATCAGTGGTTTGTAAGTGCGGTCTGGGCGATTAACAAATACTTCGTCAAGTTGTGTGGTATCCGTGTTGTATGACAGAGTAATGCTGACAATGCGGAGTACATCGCTGGCAAAACTTTTTTCTGCATCAGTTGCCGTCGGATTTATACTGCTGTCGGTAATGATATTGGCTTCGCGTTTGGCGTCGAGCAGGCCAAAGAAGGTTTCAAGAGACAGGGGATACTTAGATTGTTTGAATTGTGACCAGCCAAGTTTGTAACTGGCTTTTTCGAATAAAGTGGATGCAGGTTTATTACTAACTATATACTGGTAGGCCAACTCTGCAGTGCCGTACTCGGCATAGGAAAACAGGATTTCACCACGCCTGAATTGTATTTCATCAATGAACGGGCTTTCAGGGTATTCTGCAACTACTTTATCCATTACTTCCAGCGATTTTTCCTGTTCACCAACCAGCGAATAGGCCTTCGATAGTTGATACATGACCAGGTCATTATCCTTGTTGTCCGGGTACAGGGAAAGATAAGTGCTGTAATGATTTATGGCAGATCGCAGAATATTTTTTCCAGCGTTGATGTCACTGCTGTTGTCCTGGGTATTAAGTGATTCACCTGATTCCAGCTCGAGATCAGCCAGGCGGCGCAGTGCATTGTTGGCGAAGGCTTTATCTGGCGACAGCTCAAGATAAGTACTGTAATTTCTGATGGCATTGTTGCGCTGTAATTGTTGCTCAGTGGGTTGATGTTCTACAGGGTTGATCTCTGGCATGACAGCGAGGGTATCTACCAGCGTATTGGTACAGCCACCTTGCATCGTGGTGACTGCCGCAATCAGCATAGTTCTAACGATACGCGGCGTCATTGGCTGCCAGCCTGTGGAATAGTAAGTGCATCATACAGCCGGGCTCGTGAATACAGGGCGCGGTCAAGATAGGCGTCTATCTTTGAGACATACTGATTGGCCGCAGTCAGTGACATGGCCGAGATTTGTTTTTCCTGGAATTTAATTGAGGTGTCTATATCTGCTCTTAACTGAGACAGTTCTCCCTCCAGTTTCTTTATTTTAATCAGGAAGTCAGCATATTGAACGGGTCTGGTCTTGAAAATATCAGACAGTGAATTGATGGTTTGATTAAATTTCTCACTCGTTTTATTGAGTTCAATCATTTCTTTCCTGGTTTGCCAGATGCGAACTGGAAAGTCAGTGTTTAGTTTCCAGGAAATTATGCCATTTACGAGTCTGAATTTTTCCAGCTGCTCGGATATATCCGGGTGCCCCGCCATGTCTTCAAGCGTTTTTTTAATACCCGATAATTTTTCCAGAAGTAACTTTTCGTCGTCGGTTGCCAATGCTGCAGCATCATCGTCCTGCTCTATTTGCCTGACCATCGCAGCAAACTGGTTGCGTTTATTAAAATATATACGGGCAGAATCAATAATCTTTTTATGGTCCTGTTTTGCAATTTCCTTGTTATATGTGACGCGTTTTTCCTCGAGTATTAAACGTAACGCGGGTATGTCCTGTTCCCAGTGATCGAGAGTGTATCCGAGAAATGTCAGTTCTTGCAGATCTTTAACGGCAGTGTGAAAATCTTTTGATAGAAATAGCGGTGACAGATATTTGTTTGAGGCAACTCCTACATTGCCAATGACGCTGGATGGATTGGATGATTCGGTGCCCATAGATACATCTTTCAATGATTGAACAAACTTGCCACTATTTATATCGTCAATGATTTTACGTATTTCGGTGAGTTCCTGGTTGTAAGTCGTTATAGCAAGGTCGTAGGCATCAAGCGCCAGATGCGGTTGTCCGAAGTTTTCATAGGCATACGGAATGGTGATTAATGATTCCTGCCTGGCGATGCTGGGAATTTGCTGGTGACTCAGTGTCAACCAGGCGCTCAATGCCTGGCTGTAATGCGCCTGTTTGTACCATGACCAGCCCAGACCGAGCAGGCCATTGCTGGTTTGTGAGCCATCTATTCTAACGCGAGAAAAATAATCGTTAGCCTGGAGCGGGTTGTTTCTGGCCAGTTCGCCAAATGCAAGAGCGATATTGGATTTGTCTTTAATAATTGCAAGCTCGCTTGTGGTGGCTATTTCGCTACCAATCTCGTCAAGTAATTCAGATCCTTCTTCGAATTTGCCAGCTCTGAGATAGGCTGTACCAATATTATATTGCGCGTAATAATGCCATATAGAATCATCAGGACTTCTATCAAGAAGAGGATGCGTGTTTTCCGGGTCAGAATTACTGATCATTATATTAATCAGCATATAAATTCGTTCCGCATCGTAATCACTATTTAGCGTGTCACCAATTTCAACAAGGTTGGACTCTGCGGGTTGTAATCTGTTGGTTTCATAATAATGACGACCAAGATGAAAAAAAGCGCGATCCCGAACATTGGCCGGGGTGTTGATAGATGTTTGATCGAGCAGTTCAGCAAATATTGAAGATGCCTTGTCCGGCAAGCCATATGACAGGTACATGCCACCGAGTAGCAACTCGGCCTGTTTATCTTCTGTATTTAGCCGGTTGTAGTGTTTTCCAACCAGTAGATCGGTAATGGCAGAAAAATATTTATCCTGAAAAAAATTATACAACGAGGTGCCGTAGGCGAGATTGTTGACGTAATCGACCTTGGCGGTTTCGACTGGGTTTACGTCAGGTTCTGCAATGACTGTCGTACAGCATGAAAATACCGAAACTAGCAGTATGCAAAATCTGGGAGGGGTAAAATTTGCCATGATCGATATCTAAGCTGGCTTATTCCCAGACTTTAAGTTCAAAATCGGGTTGTTCCCTGGAGGTGTTATCCAGAATTTTGATTTCGATATAAAGAGCTTCATCTGTTTTATTTATCTTTTGACTAACACCGCGTTTGTAATCTTGCTGATTGGGGCCTACCCCTGTCATGAGGGCAGTAATTTCATGCTCCCCTGCACTCATGTTGCCGGTATAGAGCCCCTGGACCCCGCCTCGTTTTAATGCATTGAGCTCGCGTTCTGTATAGAGATAGTTGCTAACGACCTTGTCATCAATCTTGAGTTGCACCGAGTCGAGCTTAAAGAGATTTCCCGCGTCCGTGGAGAGAAAAACGTTTACCTGGGTGTTGGCAGAGAACAGGAGCTCTTCCTGCAGAACAAATAAATCCTTGTTCAACTCAAGAATTTTATTTTTGAGATCCTGGATATTGCGATTGATCTGTGGGGCGCTACTGCCTGGATCTTCGGAGGCGGTTTCAGCGTTAATGTTTTGTGTGAAAAAGAGGCTGAACAGTATGATTGCGCAGGTAGTAATGACTGATTTTTTACGAATAGGTATAAGCATGTGTAAGTAATCTACTTAAAGGATATCTAATATAGGTAGCAGCCGATGCCTGCCATGTTTGTTATTTGTGGGCTCAATCCTTTATCCCTGGCGTATTCTAGAGCTGTTTCGCACTTAGCACTATCATGTGCAAGGATTTAAATAAAAAATTTTCTACAATATTCAAGTAAGCTTTTGTTGCCTTGGTTATATGGTTCGTTTGGGGTAGATATTTTTTGAGGCCCCCGTTTTCTGAGAGGTGGTTCACATCGGCGTTTAATGAGTGTGACGGAGATCTCACCAGGAGGGTGTTGAAAAATATACATTCCCTCTGCCTAAAACGGAATATCAGGCGCTGTATTATTGAGGTCTGGATGTTGTATCTGTAAATTTGCTGCCCCCCCGGCGGCCTGTAAAGGCGAGATGAAGATGTGTAGTAAAACAACTGCTAGTTGGCATTCTGTTCTTGTGCGTGTCATTTTTACCTCCTGTGTTGTACTCTCATTCTCCGCATTTGCAGGTGATACCGAGCGCCAACAGGCTAAACGCATACATGATCGTCTGGCGGGTGTACCACCCACCAATGCTGTCATAGACCAGATGGAAGCTCTGATTCTGGCTGGCAATGTTCAGGGCGCTGCCATGGTTGCCATAGGTAATCCCTCCTTTTATAACGTCACCCTCAAGAACTTTGCAGCACCCTGGACCAATGAGGCACAGGACGTATTTGTTCCCCTTAATGACTATACGGCTACCGTCATTGGTTTGATCCGTGATAATGCAGATTTCAGGACGGTTCTCTCCGATAATGTCATCTACGTGGGTGTTGGCAGTGGTCTGCCGGCCTATTCCAATAGCAATAACAATCACTATGAAGCTCTTGAGTCTGGTGGATTTAATCTGGCTAACACCAGTACCCTGGTACGGCGCACCCAAACCGAAGTGACGTCACTGCCCGATCCGGCAACGGCAGGTGTCATGACTACCCGCGCTGCAGCCGAAGCTTTTTTCTCCGGCGGCACTAATCGCGCCATGTTCCGTTTTACCCTCATGAACCATTTGTGTACCGATCTCGAACCCTTGAAAGATGTTGTGCGTGTACCGGACCGGGTGCGCCGCGATGTTTCCCGTAGCCCTGGTGGTGACAGCCGAGTGTTTTTGAATAGCTGCGTCGGTTGTCATGCAGGGATGGATGGTCTGGCTGGTGCGTTTGCACGATATGAATTTAATGAAGATACCGGAACCCTGCAGTATCAGATGGTGAATGACAAATTTGATGTTAACGGTGTTGCTGTTAAGTACAACATCAATGGCACTAATTTCCCACATGGTTACGTCACCACTGACGACAGCTGGATTAATTATTGGCGCAATGGTCAGAACAAGCTGACATTGGGTTGGGCAAATACAACCCTGGATGAGAACGGGCATTCGTCTGGAAATGGCGCCAAATCATTAGGAGTTGAACTGGCCAATACGCGTGCATTCAGTACCTGCCAGGTTAAAAAGGCCTTCAAGGCCGTCTGTTTCCGAGATTCCGACGGTTATACGACAGATCGTAATCGTGTCAACACCATTGCGGATGAGTTCGAGAATGATGGCTACAACATGAAAAACGTGTTTGCCAAAGTAGCGGCTTACTGCAAAGGGCCATAACCCATTTAGTTTAGTGGAATAAGTCATTTGTAAGGAAGCAGTGCGGAGATTGAATCTAATGTGTAACAATCAAATAAAAACAGCTATAGCACGTACGGTCAGACAGCTTCTGGCGTTTGTTGTTATGCCCTGGTTAATGTTGGCCCTGTCTGGTTGTGGCGACAGTCCCAAGCCTCTGGCAAACCCTGATAACGGCAACAATGACACATCAGATGTCTACAAAGGCCCTGCTCCAAACTCTCCGGACGCACAGTCTTTCCGAATAGAATTCTGGGAACCCCTGAGAACGGCAGATCGCTGTGGCAACTGCCATTCAACTGGCCAGTCACCCATGTTTGTTAATATAGATGACATCAATGTGGCTTATGACAATGCCAAGACTGTCGTTGATGTTACCAATCCGGCGAACTCTATTATTGTTGCAAAAGTAGGCCAGGGACATAATTGCTGGTTGGCAGATAACAGAGCGTGTGCAGATATTATTCAGCGCTATATCACTAACTGGCTGGGTTCGAGCAGTGGGTCTGGCAGGGCGATAGTTTTAACGGCGCCGTTTATTCGTGATCCGGGTGATAGTAAAAACTTCCCGTCTACTGCCCAAACAGATCCTGACTTGACGGATGGATCTAATACATCTTTTGCGAATACCGTGTATCCAATATTGCAAGCCAACTGCAGTGGCTGCCATGCCAGTAACGCCGCGGCCAAGCAGGCCCCCTTCTTTGCTGATGAAGATGTAAATGCTGCCTATGAGGCTGCCAAGGCAAAAATTAATCTCAGTGAAAATAATGTTGATGTTGGCGATAAATCACGTCTGGTCATTCGTTTGCGTAACGAATTTCACAATTGCTGGAGTGATTGTAATGCCAATGCAACAACTATGAAGAATGCCATTATTGCATTCGCCGGTTCGATACCGCAGACAGTCATAGACCCTGCGCTGGTAACCAGTAAGGCCATGCAGCTCGGCGACGCCATTATCGCCAGTGGCGGTAGCCGGACAGAAAATAATGTCATCGCACTATGGGAATTCAAGGAAGGTACAGGCACAACAGCCTATGACACCAGCGGTGTTAATCCTGCCGTTAACATGCAATTGAGTGGCGGCTATCAATGGGTGAGTGGCTACGGTGTTGAATTTGCCGGTGGTAAAGGCCAGGGTGATACGACTTCCAGCAAGAAAATTCATGATCGGATATTGCAAACAGGTGAGTATTCTATTGAAGCCTGGGTGGTGCCAGCGAATGTGACTCAGGATAATCGCAGCATCATTACCTATTCCAATGGTGGTGCTACGCATAATTTCACCATGGGCCAATCCATGTACAACTATGATTTTATAAATCATACGACGCTGACAGATGGTACGGATAATTCAAAATTGAGCACTGACGACGACGATGAAGATTTGCAGACATCCTTGCAACATGTTGTCATGAATTTTGATCCTGTCAACGGTCGCCAGATATTCGTGAATGGTGTCTCTACAGGTGATGCGGATCTGGCTGGTGAAAAAGGCGGCAGCATTGCAACCTGGGATGATTCTTTCCCGCTGGTGTTTGGTAGTGAACAGGGTGGTGGCGCTACAGCATGGAGTGGCAAGCTGCGCATGGTTGCCATACATAACCGTGTTTTGTCTGCCGCGGATATACGACAGAATTATTCAGTCGGCGTTGGCCAGAAATACCTGATGTTGTTCTCGGTGGCAGATCGTATAGGTGTCCCAGACAGTTACATCATGTTTGAAGTGGAACAATACGATAATTATGCCTACTTGTTCAGTTCACCCAAATTCATCAACCTGAGCTCTACCTGGGTGCCGTCGTCTAACATTACTATCAAGGGCATGCGCATTGGTATTAATGGTAAGGAAGCGGTACATGGTCAGGTGTTCGGTAATATGAATGCCACAATCACGGCCGCTGATTATTCAACGGTGGATGGTCAATTGTTATCCAGCCTTGGGACTGTTATTGCTGTGGAAAAGGGTGCGGATGATGATGAGTTCTTCCTGTCTTTTGAGCAGCTGGGCACAGCCACGCATAACTTTGTGGAAGCAGATCCGGTTGTGCCGAACCCACCGGTTGACGCGGAACAGGTTTCTGATATTGGCGTACGCACCTTTGACGAAATCAATGCCACTATGTCAGCGGTAACTGGCATACCGGTTACGAATACATCGGTTAACGCAATTTTTACATCTTATCGTCGCCAGTTGCCGGCAGTGGAAAATATCCAGGCCTATTTGTCATCACACCAGATGGCGGTAGCCCAGCTGGCCATGACGTATTGTGATCGTCTGGTTGAAACCAATCCCGGTTTCTTCCCGGCATTCAATTTTAGCCTGACACCATCGACTGCCTTCAGTAGCCCTGACAGTGTTTTAAATCCATTGCTGACGGCTATTATGAATATTGATACGAGTGTTCCGAGCAAAAATCTGGCAACTCAGCCTGGTGTCAGCGTGGTTAAAAATATGTTGTCATCAAATTCTGTTCAGGATCTTGAAGATAATACTGGCTCAACCAGTGACGACTTTAACAGCCTGATCGATTGTATGACGCGCTGTGAACGCGGTCTGAACGAATGTTCGATCTATGTTGATACGGCGAATGGAGATACCGCAGCCTGTACGGGCGGAGAAATTCAGAATACTACCGTACGTACCAAACAAGTGGTTAAAGCAACATGCGCTGCTGTGTTAGGCAGTTCAGTGATGCTGGTTCAGTAAGTTTAATCAAGAGGTATTTTTTATGGCCAAGCGACGCAAACATTTTGAAGTCAATGAGCCGTTGCGCCATGCCGATCACGCCCGGCCGGTAACGCGACGCGAATTTATCCGCCAGGGATTTATGTCCGGCTCGGCCGTTGCGCTGACAGGTGGTGTATTCAGTTTGTTCGCTGATCCACGTGCCGCAATGGCTGCTATTTCGCCGGACCTGAATGCGCTGGCTGCGGGTATGACCAATCAATGTATTCTGGGCGGCACCCAGACCATGATCCCATTTATCTGTTTTGAGCTGGCCGGTGGCGCCAACCTGGCGGGATCCAATGCGCTGGTGGGTAAGACAGCCGGGCAGATGGATTTTCTGACGACAGCCGGTTACAGCAAATTAGGCTTGCCCGGCGATATTATTCCGGGTTTATCTGATACGACAGTGGCTGGAACAATGTTGAACACCAGTGACGGTAATTTCGTCAACAGTCAGCTGGGTTTGAAGT
>JACPVK010000007.1 GCA_016191795.1 Gammaproteobacteria bacterium | reverse complement strand
GCATGCATGCGCCTGAAAAAACGTGCAATCTGCTGCATAGCGCCCTCACCTGGTGGGTGATCTGGACAACAAGGCCAAAAATTTGGAGCATTCTTACACTTACACGCAATGTTTAGCGGTCAACTGAGGTTTTCAGGATCATGGCATTTGATTGTGTACTGGCCGCCTGGCGTGATCACGAAAAAGAACTGCGCCATTTTTTGCGCCAGCGATTGGGCGACGCCGATCAGGCCGACGATTTGTTGCAGGAATTATTTTTAAAATCACTGCGACAGGGTCAAAACTTTTGCAGCCTCGACAATCCGCGCGCCTGGCTGTTTCAGGTGGCGCGCAACGCGCTGGTGGATCACGCCCGGCTTGGCAAACCGCATGTTGAGTTACCGGAACATCTGGCATCGGCGGATACAACGCGCGACGGCGTGGATGAACTCGATGCCTGCCTGCAACGCAATCTCGCACGCATGACAGAAGAAGACCGCGACATTATCGAACACTGCGATTTGCAGAGCATGAAACAACAAACCTATGCCGAACAACATCAACTCAGTTTACCGGCGGTGAAATCACGCTTGCTGCGCGCACGCCAGCGTTTGCGCGATGCGCTGGTGGCCAATTGCAGCGTGCAGTTTGATGAATCGGGGCGGGTGTGTTGTTTTACGCCGCCCGAAAAATCCGGCCACAACGGCTAGATATTTCACCCATGTTCTGATTTCTTGCTTTGCCGGAGGGTATGGCAAAAAAACATGACGCAGAGGCACAGAGACACTGAGAGAAATATATAATTTTTTACACCTCTGTGTCTCTGCGTCTCTGTGTCAATGTTTCGCCCTGCCAGACTTACCCGGAATGTAGGACGGATAAGCCCGCGTGTGCATCCTTTTCCGATTCTGTTCGTCTTCAGGTTAACAACCAATGCCATTAAGTTAGACTTTTGTAGGGTGGGTGAAGCGCAGCGTAACCCGCCATTTTGATGGGTTGCGCTGCGCTTCACCCATCCTACAACTACCCGGATATAAACGGATGCATAAACTTTTACATTGGCCCCAACATAATCCGCGCGTGTTTCTGCTGCTGGCGGTGCCGGTGTGGTTTGGCGTGTATGTCAGTTTGCTGGCGGCTTCGGAGGCGCTGGTCGCCATCTTGCCGGTGGCACGCGACACGCATCTGGGCGGTGCGTTGCAATTCTTTTTTTACGACACGCCCAAGGTGCTGATGCTGCTGATCGGCATTGTGTTTGTGATGGGCATAATCCATACCTTCGTGTCGCCGGAACGCACCCGCGCGATGTTGTCGGGGAGGCGGTTGGGCTCGGGCAATGCCATGGCGGCCGGGCTGGGTGTGGTGACGCCGTTTTGTTCCTGTTCGGCGGTGCCGTTGTTCATCGGATTTTTGCAGGCCGGTGTGCCGCTGGGTGTCACGTTTTCGTTTCTCATTGCCGCACCCATGGTGAATGAAATTGCGCTGGCATTGTTGTTTGGATTATTCGGCTGGAAAATTGCGGCGCTGTATTTGTTGCTGGGTTTGAGTGTGGCCATCGTCTCTGGTCTGGTGATTGGAAAACTCGGCATGGAACATCATCTTGAAGACTGGGTGCGCGCCATGCAAAACACTCAAACCGCGACGGCTGCGCAAAATGGCAATATGAACTGGAGCGAGCGCGTGGCCAACGGCTTGCATCATGTGCGCGAAATTGTCGGCAAGGTGTGGCTTTACATTGTTATCGGTGTCGCGCTGGGCGCAGCCATTCACGGCTATGTGCCGGAAGATTTCATGGCCTCGATCATGGGCCAGGATGCACCCTGGTGGGCGCTGCCGGCGGCGGTGCTGATCGGCGTGCCGATGTACTCCAATGCCGCGGGCGTGATTCCGATTGTGCAGGCGCTGCTGGCGAAAGGTGCGGCGCTGGGCACGGTGCTGGCGTTCATGATGAGCGTGATTGCGCTGTCGGCACCGGAAATTATTATTTTGCGCAAGGTGCTAAAACCGCGACTCATCGCTGCGTTTGTTGGCGTGGTCGCCAGCGGTATTCTGATGGTGGGTTTTATTTTTAATCTGGTTTTGTAACGCACAGGAAACACACATGAAAAAAATATTCAGTGTCGCAATACTCATTAGCCTGGCCACATTTTTCAGTGCCTCGACATCGGCCGATGAAACCGAAAAAACATCAACGCCCGCCCAGCCACCGCGGGAACTGATTTATTGCGCAGACCTGATGACTCACGAGGAACGCGACGCTTATCGCGCCAGCATGCGTGCAGCACAAACGCCAGAGCAGCGAGCAGAACTGCGCCAGGCGCATCAGGAAACCATGCGCGCACGCGCACGTGAACGCGGCCTGGAAGACGTGGCGTGCGAACCGCAGCGCCTGCGTCATCACGGAGGCAGACCATGAATCGATTGTCGTTAAAACGAATGACCATTGTGCTGGCGATACTGGCTGCATCGCTGACACTGACGGGCTGTAGTGTCGGCAAAGGCGACGCGGTGGCGGGTGAACGCATACATGAAGTTTGCCTGTCCTGCCATGACACCAGCTTATATGTTTCACCCCGCCGCAAAATAGAATCCCTGTCGGCCTTGCACAGAGAAGTGGCGCGCTGGGGTGATTATTACAACCCGGCCCTGTCGGAGCAGGACGTCAACGATGTTACGGCCTACCTCAATACGGCGTTTTATAAATTTTAGGAGTAAAAGTATCCGTCATGAAAAACTTAATGCTTGTTATCTTTGCCCTATTCACATTAACAACTGCCGTCCATGCCGAAGAACAAACGCTGGCTAATTATCTGGTCAATTTTGATTACGACACCCGCGTCGCCATGAAAGCAGAAAACAAAGAACTGATCGATTTACTGGTGAAAGGGAAAGCACATCTTATCGATATCCGGTTCAAGGAAGAATACGAAGCCTGGCATATGGGCATAGCGAAAAATATCCCGCTCAATGAATTGCCAAACCGCCTCGATGAACTGGATAAAAACAAAATCATTGTCACCGCCTGCCCGCATAATGATCGCGCCATTATTGCCATGACTTTTTTGAAAACCAAAGGCTACGAAACCATGTACCTGAAAGACGGGTTAACGGGCCTGGCAGAATATTTGCGCGGTGATGTGGCTTACGATTTTATTCAGCAACTCCCTGGGGAAGCTGATTAAGTCAAAAAATCGTGAATGTAGGGTGGATAAGCGCAGCGCATCCACCGATTACTTTGGTGGATGCGCTACGCTTATCCACCCTACAGGACTTAATCAGATGCTTCCTGAATAACTGGAGAATATTTTGAGCGAGCAACACCATGAATACGACTGACACCGATAAAATCCGCAACGCGGTGCGCACGACTTACGGCAAGATTGCAGAGCAGAACAGTAGTTGTTGCAGCGGCAGTAGTTGCTGCAGCACGCCAGAGGTAGCGGGCACTGCTGCCGAGAAACTCGGCTATTCGACGGCGGATGCGAATGCAGTGCCCGAAGGCGCCAATCTCGGTCTGGGTTGTGGTAATCCGCAGGCCATCGCTGCATTGCAACCCGGTGAGACGGTACTGGATCTTGGCAGCGGTGCGGGATTCGACGCGTGCCTCGCCGCCCGCGCCGTGGGTGATAAAGGTCGTGTGATCGGTGTCGACATGACGCATGAAATGCTCGCAAAAGCCCGCAACAACGCAACCAGTGCTGGCTACACGAATGTCGAGTTTCGGCTTGGCGAAATCGAGCACCTGCCGGTAGCCGATGCCAGCGTTAACGTCATCATTTCCAACTGCGTCATCAACCTGTCACCGGACAAGCCGCAGGTATTCCGCGAAGCTTTTCGCGTACTGCGCCCCGGTGGACGCCTGGCCATTAGCGATATTGTGGCCAGCGCTGAATTGCCCGAAGACGTGCGCCACGATCTCGCACTTTACACAGGCTGCATGGCGGGCGCCTCGCCGATCAATGAACTGGAAATATATTTACGCGAAGCGGGCTTCGCCGATATTCGTATTCAGCCCAAAGACACCAGCCGCGAATTTATTCGTGACTGGGCGCCGGGGCGCAAGGTGGAAGACTACGTAGTTTCTGCCAGCATCGAGGCAATCAAACCGGCCATCAGGCAAAGAGAACATTCATGAAAAATTTCAAGGTGCTCGGCACCGGTTGTACCAATTGCAAAACAACACTGAAATTAATTGAAGATATCGCCGCCGAAAAAGGCGTGACGATACAACTCGAAAAAGTGGAAGACATTCAGACCATCATGAGCTTCGGCGTTATGTCCACGCCGGGCGTGGTAATGGACGGCAAGGTGGTGCATGCGGGTGGCGTGCCGGGCCGTGACAGGATTGTCAGCTGGTTATGTGGTGACACAGCCACAACTTCTTCGGAAAAATCCGGCGGATGTTGCAGTGGCGGCAAGTGCTGTTAGCCCGGATAGTTCATTAAATTAATCAGAAAAAAGCGTCGGCCTGAAGGCCGACCCACAAAAGCAGGCCACATGTTGTGTGTTGAGCTTCAGGCCATATATTGTGGGTTGGCGTTCAGGCCATATATTGTGCATTTGCAGGGGGTCTTGACTTGTGCTAGCAAAACGCAAGACTTTACCCTGATTACATTCCTAGTTATGCGGCAGCTCATTTTTCCTCTGTGGGTGGAGAAACGCCAGTGAATTTAAAAATGAGTTTGCTAAAGGGTTTATTCATTGGGCGAAAAACATAAGCGGCAGCGGCAGGCATTAATCCGTAGAAAAACCGCTCTTCGTTGTCCTGAGCAACAAACAGTACTAATACAACGATAATGGCCAGGGTTATCAGGGAATAAATTATCCAGGCTATTTTTGTATAGTAAATATACTTGTTATCTTGATTGTCTGTCATATTCTTCGATTCCCGGTAGCTCTTATTGAGATTACATCATAATTTTTATAAATATTACCTTACGTTGAATTCACCAGTCCAGTGAGTGCATTGGCCATCACAACAACATAGTTAGCCCAGTTCCTATCTAATGTGCAAAGTACTCCTTACCTGCTTGCCATTTATCTTTTCTACTTTCCTCCATGAGCTTTCATTATTTAGCGTTTGCCAACGACGCTCTTCCTTTATGTAATTCCAGTCTTTATCATTTTGATAGAAAATTTGCATTCCATCTGATTCAATTATATTTAGTATCTCGTTATCATGATAATTATATTCATCATAATTAGTTAACGATTTCTGAGCCATTTCTGAATATAATTCGCTTATGTCCAGCAAATCCCTGTTAATATCCTTGTCTAGCGTGCGAATATTTAAACCGATTTTAATCGCTTCACGCGCTGTTATAGGATAACTATGCGATGGATAATCAGAATTTAAATGAGAACTTATACGAAGACACTCCGCATCATCACGAATATGATAAGACAGTATTTCCTGACATATTTTTATAGATAATGAACTTGCACGATCGATCGCACCTATAACAAGTGGATGCACAAATTTAAAAATATCCGAATATGGATTACCATGATGTTCTTTTGAGTTAGTGTTCCATAAATGTATTAATCTTGATAACTCGTCCTGGCTTACACTCACCCTCCTGTTGTCAGTTTCGTCGATAGGAGAGAGATCGT
>JACPVK010000399.1 GCA_016191795.1 Gammaproteobacteria bacterium | reverse complement strand
GGCCGGGAACCGGGCAAGTGGCCGACACCTGACGGCCGCGTTTCGGTATAATCTGGCAAATTTTTTTCTGGACCAGCCATGAACTTCATCGAAACTCGCGGTAACGACAGCAAGCATCCCCTGACCGTCACTTTCTCACATGCCATACTCAACCCGATTGCGTCCTATGGTGGCCTGTACACACCCGAGCACCTGCCCAAACCTGGCGTGGAATTTCTGCGCCGCCACATCAATTCAAATTACAAAACCCTGGCACGCGACCTGCTCCAGGCTTTTGCCATTGATATTGATACCAGGGTAATAGATGAAGCACTCAGCCTGTATGATCATTTTGATGATGCCAGCAATCCGGTGCCGGTAGTCAAGGTATACGACGACCTGTATGTCAGCGAGCTGTATCACGGCCCAACACGTGCGTTCAAGGACATGGCCCTGCAACCCTTTGGTGTAGTGCTCTCGTCACTGGCTCAACAACGCAATGAAAATTATTTGATCATGGTAGCGACCAGTGGCGACACCGGCCCGGCTGCACTGGAAACATTCAAGAATAAAGAAAATGTACGTGTCGCCTGCCTGTACCCGGATGGCGGCACCTCGGATGTACAACGCCTGCAAATGGTGACGGAAGATGCAGCCAATCTAAAAGTAATAGGCATACACGGAGATTTTGACGACGCTCAAAGCGCACTCAAACGCCTGCTGGGCTCAGAAACCTTCAAACAAAAACTTAAACAAAAAAATATCCATTTGTCAGCCGCCAACTCAGTAAACTTTGGGCGGATTATTTTCCAGATTATTTATCACATTCATTCCTATCTTGAGCTGGTTCGGCAACAGGCCATCACCCTGGGCGAGAAGGTTTACCTCAATGTACCCAGTGGAAATTTTGGCAATGCTCTGGGCGGTTATTACGCCATGAAAATGGGCTTGCCAGTTGAGAAAATCCTGATTGCATCCAACAAAAACAATATTCTGACCAAACTGATCAAAACCGGTGCTTATGATTTACGCAACCAGAGTGTTATTCCCACGACTTCACCGGCCATGGATATATTGATTTCATCAAATATCGAACGCATATTATTTGATATGTTTGGTGCAGCACGTACCAAAGACCTTATGCAACAACTGGAAAAAAATCGCCACTATCAACTCAGCCCCGCCGAGCTTGAAAAAATTCAGGCAGTCTTTGCAGCGGATTATTGTGAGAATGATGAAGGCAAGGCCTATATTAAACGAGCCTTTGCCACGGGCTATTTAATGGACCCGCATACCGCAACCTGTTTCAAAACCTATGAAACCTGCCGCACACTACCATTAAAAACCATTGTTTATTCCACTGCCGAATGGACCAAGTTTTCACCGGTGATAGCCAACGCACTAACCGGTGAAATTGACGCCAGAGATATAGATGCCCTGAAATCAGTTTCACAGGTGGCCAAAATAAAAATACCGGCGATTATTAATGACTTGTTCGACAAAAACATTGCTCAAAAAGCGGTTATCAATAAAGATAATATTGAAACAGAAATTCTGGCTTTTTTATGAAGCCCTCAGTGAAAATGCACTGCACGGGACTTCACGTGTGTGTCGCTGTGTGACTTGTCAGCGACACGCCAATAGCAGCCCTCGCCCCCCAAACGAAGCATGAGCAAATATTATTACCCTGAAACACATGCCCTATCCCCAGCCTCTCGATTTTATAACCAGGTGATTATATTTCGTGTTTTTCCACTGCCGAAATATGAAACAGTGTTTTTTGTGCTATAAAAATACCTGTGGTGTGCCTGCTAAAGCCTGTGGGTGATAACACACCCGCTCATACACGAATCTAAATCATAACTTCTCAAATGAATAACGCCTGGCTGAAGGAGCCAATCAGGGGATGATGAGTCTTTGAATTTAAAAACGCATGGAATTACCGAGGATTTTTATGGTTAAAATCATCTTATTGTCATTGGGTATGCTATCCATTTCTGTTTCAGCCTCGGCTGAAGAATTGAAATGGGTGGGATGTAGCATCACCAAGCTGGCTTTTATGGAAGATTTAGCCACAGCCTGGAGCGCCAAAACAGGTCATACCATTGTTATGAATGGTGGCGGTGCGACCAAAGGCATACGCCATGCAGCCAGTACGCAAGCCGATATGGGCGGTACCTGCCGCTATAAACTCGAAAGCACCACCGAAGAATCCAAAGCCTATTTTGAACCAATCGCCTGGGATGCCCTGGTGACGATCGTGCATCCGGACAATCCCATCACCAGTATCACCAAAAATCAGTTACGCGATATTTATCTTGGCAAAATAAAAAACTGGAAAGAACTCAATGGACGGGATCAGCCGATACATGTATATGCCCGCGAAGGCAAAATAACCGGCGTCGGCTACACCATGAGAAAACTGCTTTTTGCCAATTACCACCAGGATTTTGAAGCCGACAAAATCTTTGAAGACAGCGGGCCACTGGAGAAAGCACTCGAAACCGATCCCTTGGCAATAGGTGTAACCGGTATCAGCAGTGCTAAAAAACGTGCTTTAAAAATTATTGACCTTGAAGGTCGCAGCCCCACTTATGAAAACATACGCAATGGCAATTACCTGTTCTACAGGCCACTTTATATTGCCTACAACGAGCTCAATGGCAAGTCAAAGTTAATCAAGGATTTTGTGAATTTTGCGCACAGCCCTGAAGGCATGGCCATCATTCAGGCGAATGGTTGCGTACCCTACACTGAGGCCTTAACGCTGATCAGCAGGCAATTAAGAGAAGATAAGGCAGCCCGGGACATGGGGTTGCTGCGCTAACACCGAAATACCCGTTCCGCATTGATCGAGCTGTCGAGTGACAGCCCGATCAACAGGTACCTGGTTAGCCAAGATGTTCCATACGAATTCGCGTTACTTTGCCTTCAATGGCATCCAGTTTTTCAACGGCAGCAATGGCCGCATTCATCTGTTTTTCCAGCACTTTTGAGGTTAGCAGTATCAACTGCACGCGGGTTTGACCCTCCTGTGGCTCTTTCTGAATCACCGCCTCGATACTGATATGTTTATCCGCAAAAATACGGGTGACATCCGCCAGCACACCGGGCTTGTCTTCAGCCAGCATGCGTAAATAACAGGCGGTTTCGAATTCATCGTGAGACAACACCGGCACATCTGACATGGCATTGGGCTGGAAGCCCAGCATGGCAACTCGATGTGATACATCGGCATCCATGGCACGAGCCACATCAATCAAATCGGCGATCACGGCTGATGCCGTAGGTTCAGAACCGGCGCCGGGGCCGTAATACAGCGTCGGGCCAACGGCATCGGATTTAACCAGCACCGCATTCATGACACCGTTTACATTGGCTATTAAACGGCGTTCGGGGATCAGTGTGGGATGCACACGCATTTCAATACCACGTTCAGTACGCCGTGCTATGCCCAGGTGTTTAATGCGATAACCCAGTTGTTCCGCATAGGTCACATCTTCACGGGCGATTTTGGAAATACCTTCAGTAAAGGTCTTTTTGAACTGCAGGGGAATACCAAAAGCAACCGAAGCCAGAATAGTAAGCTTGTGTGCTGCATCAATACCTTCCACGTCGAACGTCGGGTCGGCTTCGGCATAGCCCAAAGCCTGAGCCTCTTTCAGAACATCATAAAAATCACGGCCTTTCTCACGCATTTCGGTGAGAATGAAATTACCGGTGCCATTAATAATGCCCGCTACCCATTGAATACGATTGGCTGCCAGGCCTTCACGAATCGCTTTAATGATGGGAACACCCCCGGCAACGGCGGCCTCGAACGCCACGATGACGCCTTTGGCCTGTGCCGCCTTGAAAATTTCGTCGCCATGGATGGCGATCAGTGCTTTATTGGCCGTCACCACATGTTTGCCGTTTTCAATGGCTTTAAGCACCAGCTCACGCGCCAGGGTGTAGCCACCAATTAACTCCACAACGATTTCTACATCGGGGTTGTTCACCACGTCCCAGGCATTTTCGGTCAGTTTTACCCGGGCCGGATCGAGCAGCTTTTGCCCGGCAATCTCTAAAGAAGCGGCATGGACAATTTGCAGGCTGCGTCCGCAACGCCGGGTAATTTCGTCCGCATTGCGTTGCAAAACGGTAGCGGTACCACCACCGACTGTACCCAAACCCATTAAACCAATTTTTACCGGCTTCATTATTTTATCTCTCCCAAACCATCGGCTTATGCCCATCAAATTGAGCGGGCAAACTACTGATGAAAGTGCTGACTGTCAACTGTTATACGGTTTGTATAGTGCCTGCCCGGGTGGCGGCCTGTCACGGGAATATAAGAACAAACAGGCCGGCTGTAATTCACTGGCAACTTGCCAGCTCATCGGGGCTTATCTACAGGTATAATTCGGCCATGAAATTTAGCGAAGACAAGTCGGCTGGCAGCCATATCATCCGCGCCTATGACGCGCAAAGTATCAACATCAATGGCCTGATACTCAGAAATAGCCTGGTGGTGAGCAAACAGCATCTGCTTCAGGATTGGCCGGTCAAATCGGTTAAGGACCTCAATGAATCGACACTGGCAGCGTTAATGGTGATACAGCCTGAAGTGATCTTGATTGGTACCGGTCAGGTTTTGCAATTCCCGCACCCCGAATGTTATGCCAGCCTGCTTAATCAGGGCATAGGCGTAGAGTTTATGGACTCGGGCGCTGCCTGCCGCACCTATAACATACTGCTCGGTGAGGAACGCCGGGTGATTGCCGGGATTATTCTGTAGGCCTCCCTGCTGAAAGTCACAAAAGCTGTGGAAGCTGAGTCCGCAAATGCACGCAAATAAACCCAATTGAGAAAATTGGATTGCCGCTATTCGGGGTTCAACCTTCAGGCTGATGTCATGTGGGTTTAATAAGATAAAGCGTTGGCCTGAAGGCCAACCTACAAAAAGCAGAGCACAAACATCATCCTCTGTGTCAAATCTATTGCCCTGAATCAGGGTGTAAAACATCAAGATTGGCGAAGTAAGATATAGTTTTTCATTTGCGTTTATTTGCGGACTCAAGCTTTTTCTGTTCAAAATCAACGCACAATAAAAAAGGGCGGTTAGACCGCCCTTCTTTCGACATTAAACACTGTCTTTACAGATTAATCATTAAGCAATAATTCCTCGGAAAAGCCCTGGCTTTCGAGAATTTTGCGCAGCTGACGCAGCGCATCCATCTGAATCTGGCGTACACGTTCACGTGTCACACCCAGCTCGGCACCCACTTCTTCCAGCGTGGTACGTTCATGGCCATGCAAACCGAAACGACGCACTACAACCTGACGCTGTTTTTCTTCCAGCTGGTTTAGCCACATTTCCAGATTGGCCATGACATCTTCATCCTGTAACAGGCTGGAAGGCTCAGGGTTGTTGTAATCAGGAATGATTTCCAGCAACGGACGGTCATTGTCCTTGCCAACCGGCACATCAACGGAAGTGACACGGTCACGCAGACCCAGCATTTTTTCGACATTTTCCACCGGCCTGTCGACCAGCGTGGCAATCTCTTCTGCTGTGGGTTCGTGTTCCATGGTTTGTTCGAGCTTGCGAGCTGCACGCAAATAAACGTTCAGTTCTTTAATGACATGAATGGGTAAACGTATGGTGCGGGTCTGGTTCATCAACGCACGTTCCACTGTCTGGCGTATCCACCAGGTGGCATAAGTCGAAAAACGGAAACCCTTTTCAGGATCAAACTTTTCAACCGCGCGAATCAGGCCCAGGTTGCCTTCTTCAATCAGATCCAGCAGGGCCAGACCACGATTCATATAACGTCGGGCTATTTTTACCACCAGACGCAGGTTGCACTCGATCATCTTTTTGCGGGCAGATTCAACGCCCTTGCGAGATAAACGGGAGTAGTAAACTTCTTCTTCAGCTGTTAACAGGGGTGAGTATTCGATTTCGCGTAAATATAAACGGGTAGCATCCAGCTCTTTGCGATTAACGGTGCCGGTGCCCACGGCAAAACGTTTTTCAGCAACGGAAGCCACCATTTCATCGGCTTC
This sequence comes from Gammaproteobacteria bacterium, assembly GCA_016191795.1. Classification (GTDB taxonomy): domain Bacteria; phylum Pseudomonadota; class Gammaproteobacteria; order SZUA-229; family SZUA-229; genus JACPVK01. The sequence goes on along the minus strand of JACPVK010000399.1, from coordinate 8,587 downwards.
GGCAGGTTCTTCCACTTCATCACTGGCTTCAATTTCTGCCAGCTCATCATCCTCGGCGGTATCGTCCAGGAACATCTCGGCATCCGCTTCGAGCAATTCGACACTGCCCTCTATATCCTCATTCGCATCCTCTGCGTTCTCATTGATTTGTTGTTTTTTTGGAGTATTTTTTATTGAAGTACGAGTTTTTGTTGCAGTCTTTGGCTTATTAGCTGTTCTTGGCATGTTGAACCCTCCCCAGGATGATCACATGTTGATGTTTATTGTCTATACAGCAGTTGTTAGCGTCTTAGCCGAATATAAGGATTCCCTAAATAAGTATCTATAAATCACATACTTACGTGACCTTTTTAATCTAACATAAGAATAAACGCAATAGATCTATGAAATAATTTTATTCCCGACAAGAAATACCTGATAGCAAAATCAGATGGGTAGATGAAAAATACTTATGAGTGGCATCAGCCACGAGGCAGATATTGCAACGGATTGACCGGCTTGCCGTTCTTGCGGATTTCGAAATGTAATTGCGCTCGACCGTTATTTTCGCCCATGCGTGCAATCATCTGGTCAACCCTGACTTCATCACCTTCCGCCACCAGCAATTCCTGGTTATGTGCATAGGCACTGAGATAATAATCATCGTGTTTTATGATAATCAGATTACCGTAACTGATTAATCCATTACCACTGTAAACCACCCTGCCACCTGCAGCCGCCAGCACCGGCTGTCCTGCTTTACCGGCAATACCTATACCTTTACGCGCTGTATCGTTGTTGCTAAAGGTTTTAATTACCCGACCACGGACGGGCCAATGCCAGGCTGACACGGGGGCATATTTAACAGGCGAGGTGCCCTGCGGCGTGGCAGCCGGTCGTTTATCGCCTGATGGCACAATGGTGACGGGTTCAGCGGTGGATTTAACAGGCGCAGTAGATGAGGATGTTTCGGCTGCTGCCGTGTAACGATCTGTTGGTGGCCGCAATTTCAGTATTTGCCCAATATGCAGGGAATAAGGCGGATGCAATGCATTCCACCTCGCCAGCTGACTATGACTCAGGCCATTTCGTTGCGCGATGGAGAACAGGGTATCGCCTTTTTGTACGCTAACAGATTCGCTGAGATTGACCGACAACGGCTCGGGCTCCGTCACCGGCGTCTCGACAACCGGGACAACCACATCTGATTCAACCGGTGCGTTGTAGATAGATGCTTCCGGTTGTGGCGGGAGACTGTCATGGCCAAAGCTGCCGGAACCATCATCAGGCGACCGTTTCAGGCGCTGCCCAGGGTAAATAGCATAGGGAGGATTGATATTGTTCCAGCGCGCTATGTCCTGAAAATCCATTTCATAACGCCAGGCAATGGAATACAGGGTATCGCCTGGCCGCACGCTGTAATCCAGCGGATTCCAGTCCCGCACCGGCGCGCAACTCACGAGCATCGTCAATACCAGGCCCAGTAGCCAGAGCCGGCTATGCATCATCATGCTGACCATTAAACCCAATCATTTGCGAATTGATCCGAGCAATGGGACAAACCGTACCGGGTCCAGTTCGGTACGCACAAACTCATCGCCATCGGCTGTGGTTTGACGGGTGATTTGTAACAGTTTTTGCACGCCACTCTGACTGCCCACAGGAATAATCATCATGCCACCCGGTGCCAGCTGATCAAGCAGCGATTTGGGTACGTCTTCGGGTGCAGCAGTGACCATAATCGCCGGGTATGGCGCGTGTTGTGGCCAGCCCCAGGAACCATCCGAGTGTTTGAGTGAAATATTGCCCAGTCCCAGCTTGTAAAAACGATCCCGCGCCTGGTTCAGCAACGGCGCAATACGTTCTACTGATAAAACTTGCGGCACCAGCCGTGACAAAATGGCAGCCTGATAACCGGAACCGGTACCCACTTCCAGCACCTTGTCAGGTACACCACGGCTGAGCAGAATCTCCGTCATGCGCGCCACAATAAAAGGCTGTGAAATAGTTTGACCCTGGCCGATAGGCAAGGCCGAATCTTCGTAGGCGCGATGACTCAGCGCTTCATCCACAAACAAATGACGTGGCATGGTTTGCATTACCCGCAACACATCTTCGTTGCGTATACCTTTTTCGCGCAGGCGCTCGATCAATCGATCACGCGTGCGCTGTGAGGTCATACCTATACCCTGGGTATGCGATTCAGAAAACTTCACAATGTATTTAACCACTCAGTTAATTTAGGCAGGCTATCGTAACGTGTCAGATCGATCTGCAGTGGTGTCACCGAGACATAACCATTGCGTACAGCGTGAAAATCAGTGCCTTCACCGGCATCCTGTTCATTACCCGGCGGGCCCACCCAGTATATGGGAATCCCGCGCGGATCATGTTGTTCAATAACACCAGCTGATTTATGACGAGCGCCCAGACGGGTTGCCTTGAATCCCTTGATCTGCTCCCAGGGCAAGTCAGGCACATTCACATTGAGTATGCTATCGGCCGGCAACATTGAGTGTTCCATTTGCAGGAGCAAAGCGTCTACTGCACGGCAGGCACTCTCATAATGTTCCGGTTCGTAACTGCTCATTGACACGGCAATGGCGGGCAAGCCCAGATGCCGGCCTTCGGTGGCGGCTGCCACGGTACCGGAATACAACACATCATCACCCATGTTGGGCCCGTCATTGGGGCCGGATATCACCATATTAGGCAAGTCATTTTTAAACAGCCCGGTAATGGCCAGATGCACGCAATCGGTGGGCGTGCCATCCACTTTGGTAAAACCGTTTTCGGCGATCTGGGCACGAATCGGCCGTTGCAGCGTCAGTGAATTACTGGCAGCGCTGCGATTACGATCCGGTACCACCACCGATACCTTCGCGTGACGGGACAGGCAATCGGCGAGAATTTTCAGGCCAGGCGCCAGGTAACCGTCATCATTGGAAAGCAGGATGTGCACTGAAAGTATCCACAAAAAGTGTTAAAAGTTTTCCTTATCCCCACCCTCTCACATTGAATAGAAAGAGTTTGGGTGTCGCCATGCGACTCCTGACATAAAGATGGTTATTATAAACGGCATACCTCTACACAAGCCATGCAATGCCCAAGCAAGACCCTAAAAAAACAGCCAATGACGACAGCAGCGCGTTTCGTGATGCCATGCAGGATGTGACACCACTGAAAACAACAAACAAAGTCAGGCTACGTTCCAGTACAAAACCATCAACCAGGCGCACTGGCCGGCACACTGCCGTGGCGGATAAACTCAGCGATGATTTCATACCACCCTGCGACAACCTGCTCGAATTTATGCGTTCCGGCGTACAACGCTCTCTCTTTAAACAGCTACGCACCGGCAAATTGCCCATTGAATCACATATCGACTTGCACGGCATGACCCGCGATGCGGCCCGTCTCGGGTTACAGGAATTTTTGCAACAGGCTCAACAAAATCACCACAAGGTAGTTTGCATTGTGCATGGCAAGGGTTATCACTCGGAAGACGGCCGCCCGGTACTAAAAGCCATGGTTAACAAATGGTTACAGGATTTACCCGAAGTTCTGGCCTTTTGCAGTGCCAAACCGCAAGATGGCGGCAGCGGCGCAGTATACGCCCTGCTTAAAATTTTGAAATGATTCCTGTGGGAGCGGGCCATGCCCGCGACAAAACTCTAAAAGAATGAGTCCGCAAATGAACGCAAATAAACGCGAATGAAAACAAAAGCTTTTGCCTTATTTGCGTTTATCTGCGGACTTCGCCTTTTGATCAAGCAGTCGCGGGCATGGCCCGCTCCTACAACATATGTTGATCGAACTTTTTAACCTTTTGCACTTCATACCCACATGAAAAAACTGACTGCATATTTGTTATTACTACTGGCCACCAGCGCTTATGCCGCCGCCCTGCCCGACTACAGCACCCGCTACGACCCGGCACGTGATGTCTTCAGCGACGGCCGCGCGGCGATTCAACTCGCCGCCAGCACCAACCGAAAAGTATTAATTGAAGTCGGTGGTGACTGGTGCGCCTGGTGTCATGTACTTGACCAGTTTCTGCATAACAATCAGGATGTACAACAACAACTGCATGACACTTTCGTCATGCTAAAAGTTAATGTCAGCGAAACCAACGACAACGCCGAATTTCTCAGGGCATTTCCCAAACCCCTGGGTTATCCGCATATGTACATCACCGATAACAACGGAAAAATACTCTGGTCACAGGATACAGCTGAATTTTTACAGCAGGGAAAATATTCGCGCCAGCGCATGCTGGACTTTATTGCCAGATGGAAACAGCATGAATAACAACATCAACTCCGCAAAAACCAGACCGGTACTGAATCGTCGTGATTTTTTATTCATCATGACCAGTCTGGCTGCCGTATCGCCCATGACGTTGCTGGCAGCCAGTCGTCAACAACCCGTCATTCACTATACAGACGAACCCTGGAAAACACTCGACGCCGTATTCGAACATTTATTTCCGGCAGCTGATGGCGCGCCCGGCGCACGCGAGCTTCGCGTTATCAGCTATATGCAAACCATGTTAAATGCGCCCGATTCCGACCCCGATGACTTAAGCTTCACCAGCAAGGGTGTCGGCTGGTTAAATGATTTATCGCAACAGGAATATAAAAAATTATTTATCGATCTGGATGAAACACATCGCGAACAAATATTACGCAAAATTGAAACCAGCAGCGCCGGTGAACGCTGGTTATCTTTTTTACTCACCCATTTACTGGAAGCCCTGTTGAGTGACCCGGTTTATGGCAGCAACCCCCATGGCATTGGCTGGGACTGGTTAGAACATCAATCAGGTTACCCCTTACCCACAGCCGACACGATGTATTACAAATTACATCGCCGCGTTCAACGGAACACCAAAGCATGAAAGATTACGACATTTGCATCATTGGCAGTGGCGCCGGTGGTGGTCCGGTGGCACTGGAATTATCGCGCGCCGGTTACAGCGTGGCCGTACTGGAAAAAGGTCCCTGGTTTAAAGAAAAAGATTTTTTCAAGGATGAACAGGCCTGTTGTCGTCACAGTGTGTACACCCCCTCACTCAATGATGAACAACATGTGATTGAAGAAGAAATGCGTGACGGCAGCTGGCAAGGTGAGGCCACGTCACAATCCGGATGGGATTTCTGGAATGGCAATATGGTGGGCGGCTCATCCAATTTAATGAGCGGATTTTTTTATCGTTTAAAGCCGGAAGATTTTCGTTTGTTATCGGAATTCGGCCCGATTAAAGGCGCCAATATTGCGGACTGGCCCATTAGCTATGACGACCTGGAACCCTACTACACCAAAACCGAAATCGAAGTCGGTATCTCTGGCCGTGTGGTTCAACATCCGATGCAGGAACCACGTTCCACAAAAGATTTTCCGTTTCCACCCACCGCCGAACACATTATAGCGACGCATATTGATCGCGCCTGCGAACAATTAAAAATACATACCGTGCCGACTCCACGCGCCATACTATCCACGTCGCATAACAATCGTTATAGCTGCGAATATTCCGGCTATTGCGGCAGTTATGGTTGTTCTTCCGGCGCCAAGGGTAGCTCGCGTGCCGCCTTGCTGGATCGCGCCGTACTCACAGGCAAATGCCATATTATTCCGCATGCCAAAGTGTATCGTCTTAATACCGATGCCAAAGGTAAAATTGCCAGTGCTGATTACTTCGACGCCAGCAACACCAGCCAGCGTATTCACGCAAAAATATTTGTTGTTGCCTGCCAGGCAGTGGAAACCAGCCGTTTGTTATTATCATCCACCAGCACCAGACATCCGCATGGTCTGGGCAACAATCATCAACAGCTTGGCAAGAATTTATTATTTTCCGGCGGTGGTTCCGGCTATGGTGATTTTAATTATGACCAGTTTGACGCCGAAACAGCCAATGCCATGAAATCTATCGGCCCGTTTGTTAATCGCGGTGTGCAGGACTGGTATGTGATCAATGACAAAAAACTCGGCCGTGTCAAAGGCGGCACTATAGATTTTTTATTACGCCACCCAAACCCGATTGCAAAAGCCACAACCGTTAAACGCGATGACAACGACAAACTGCTGTGGGGCAAACCATTACAACAAAAACTCAAATCCTTGTTTATGGATCAACAATCCTTACGCTTCGAAGTATTCAACGACTGGCTGCCGACCGATAATTGTTTTGTCGCGCTCGATAACACTGTAAAAGATCGCTGGGGTTCGGCTGTTGGCAAAATCCGTATAGGTTATCACCCTCACGATTTAGTTATAGGCCGTTATCTTTCCGATCACGCCGAACGCGTGCTCAAACAAATGGGCGCCACCAATATTCGCTCCAGTGTCAGCGGAGCACCACCGCAAAATCTCATGGCTGGCGGCTGCCGGTTTGGCAAGGATATTAAAACGTCGGTATTAAACGCAGAATGTCGCGTGCATGACGTGGAGAATTTATATGTCACCGATGGCAGCTTTATGCCAACCGGTGGCAGCGTACCTTATACCTGGACGATATATGCGAATTCGTTTCGGGTGGCGGATATTATTAAGTCCGTTGCATAAACAAACATTATTATTGGCTGTTACTCTGGAAGTGGAATTCCAATATTAATAAAATACTTCTGAGATCAATCAGAAGCCGCCGTTCAACTGTTTTGAATGATCTTCGGTTGCCACCCTTTAGCGGTCCTTTAGATTTTTATTATGTTGAAATCCACAACGTCCATAGCGAACGAATTCATTCCCTTTAACGGTCATTTAATAAAAAACCTCGCATGTGAATTGAGCGTGGGTTTCACGGCTGATAAACATCAATAAACAGGCGGGTATTTTATTTAAAGGGCTCTGACCGCTTTAACGTTTAGGTCTGTATAAAACTAGCAGCAATATTTTTTTATAATGAAATCATAGGCTAAATGATTAGGTTATTGATTTTGGCGGCATTGTGTTTTAGAGTCAGCGCCGTCTAAATCACGTTTGGCGTCAAAGACTATGCCATGAACGAAGAAAAACGTAAAGAGATCTGGCAATCACAAACTTCCGAGCTATACCGGAGCATCGGCGAATTTGTCGTTAAGTTCGAGCACGTATGCTCTTCCCTGTCTATGGGAATCATCGCAATGCTGGAGCGTTCGGGTCTTAAAGATCAAACAATATCTCATGTGCTGCTCGCTGGACTGACAGCGGAGTCAACTCGTACTCTTTTTGAATCACTCGCCGCGCAAACAGCGTGGCTGACGACAGATGAACGGGAAAAGCTAAAAGGATTACTTTCGCGGTTTCAAAAACTCACTAGCGAAAGAAACGACATCGTGCACGGCAATTGGTTGATTGAATTCTATAACTACGCGTCACATCAACAAGACTTTTCAACTGCATTCGGGTTGAAGCTGCACAAGAACAGGGATGGTGCAGCGACAAAATCGTTTGAGAAGACAATTGGTGATTTTGCTCGCTTAATAAATGAAGCAGATGAGCTCAGAGAGGCTGTAAACAAACTGTGCCTACACTACTTCGTCTTCGATAAAAAAGGGAACCAAGTTGCGTTTTTGGGTAGGCCGCCGGAGTAAGATATTAGGTACCAAAAGATATTAGGTAGATATTAGGTGTAGAAGTTTAGACCCGATCTGACAGTTACCAGATTTTCAGGCAGTGACTGTCAGGTCAAGTTCAAGCTATTAACTTGCTCCGACAGATTTCTTTTCCTTCCAGAAATGTAGCCATCGGTGTTCGGCCACAGCACATTTTTCCCTGATGTGTTCGGTCATGATTGTAGTATTTTATCCATTCGTCAAGATCGAGCTGCAATTCTTCAATACTGCGGTAAATCTTTTTACGGAATGTCACCTGATAAAACTCCTGCAATATCGTCTTGTGGAAGCGTTCGCAAATGCCATTGGTTTGCGGCGATGCCGCTTTGGTTTTGGTGTGTTCAATGTCATTCATGGCCAGGTAGAGCTGGTAATCGTGTTGCTCCACCTTGCCGCAAAACTCAGTGCCGCGATCGGTCAGGATGCGCAGCATGGATACGTCGTGTTCTGCAAAAAAAGGCAGCACCTTGTCATTGAGCAAGTCCGCTGAGGTGATCGGCGTTTTGGTGACGTAGAGTTTGGCAGCGGCCCATTTCGAATAGGTATCGACAAAGGTTTGTTGATAGACCCGGCCAACACCTTTCATGTTGCCGACGTAGAACGTGTCCTGTGAGCCTAAATAACCGGGGTGTGCGGTCTCTATTTCGCCACAGGCAATGTCATCGTCACGTTTGCGTTCCATGGCCACCACCTGCGATTCCGTCAGCACGCAGCCAGTAGCGGCGACGTGTTTTTCCAGTGCTTTGAGGCGTTGTTTAAAATTACCCAGTGCGTGTCGTAACCAGATTGAACGGACGCCAGAGGGGCTGATAAACGTGCCCGATTTGCGTAGTTCATTGCTGGTGCGTGCCTGGCCATGGGCAGGCTGTTCAAGAGCATAGGCTAGAACCGTTTGTTCAACGACTTCATCAACACGGTTCTTTAAATTGGGCTTGCGTTGATCTTTCTGTAACAACGCTTCCACGCCACCTTGTGTTTTGGCTTCGTGATAACGATAGAAGGTATCGCGT
>JACPVK010000398.1 GCA_016191795.1 Gammaproteobacteria bacterium | reverse complement strand
GGTACCGGATTATCGGGTGGTGCACTACCGCATGAAGCGGGTGTGTTGTTGAGTCTGGCAAAATTCAAATCCATATTAAAAATTGATGCTGATCAGCGACTGGCCGTGGTGCAACCTGGGGTACGAAATCTGGCGATCAGTCAGGCTGTTGATCAGTTTGGTTTGTATTATGCGCCCGATCCCTCATCGCAAATTGCCTGTTCTATTGGTGGCAACGTAGCGGAAAATTCCGGTGGTGTGCACTGCCTCAAATATGGTTTGACGGTACATAATATTTTACAAATTAAAATCGTTACCATCGAAGGCGAGTTACTCACCATTGGTAGCCATGGCCTGGATGCGCCGGGGTATGATTTGCTGGCATTGCTGACGGGTTCCGAAGGCATGCTGGGTATTATCGTAGAAGTGACAGTTAAGTTATTGCCCAAACCGGAACGTGCACAGGTGTTGCTGGCTGCCTTTGATAATGTTGTTAAAGCCGGTGCCGCCGTCGGTAATATCATTTCGGCTGGTATTATTCCGGCCGGTCTGGAAATGATGGATAAACTGGCGATCAAGGCGGCTGAAGATTTTGTTCATGCCGGTTACCCGCTCGATGCCGAGGCTATTTTATTGTGTGAGCTCGATGGCACCAATGAAGAAGTTTCGTCGCACGTGATGAGTGTGAAAAAAATACTGCAAGCCAGCGGTGCTATAGAAGTTCGCACCGCACGTGATGAAGCCGAGCGGCAGTTATTCTGGAAAGGTCGCAAGGCCGCATTCCCAGCTGTTGGCAGAATTTCTCCTGATTATTACTGCATGGATGGCACCATACCACGCAAGAAGCTGCCTGCCGTGTTGCAACAAATTGCCGAGTGGTCCGCGCAGTATCAGCTGCCTGTCGCCAATGTATTTCACGCCGGTGACGGCAATCTGCATCCGTTAATTCTTTATGATGCCAACAAGCCTGGCGAGCTGGCGCGAACGGAAGAGTTTGGCGGCAAAATTCTCGAGCTATGTGTACAGGCCGGGGGCACCATTACCGGTGAACACGGTGTTGGCATGGAAAAAATTAACCAGATGTGCAGTCAATTTAAATCTGCCGAATTAACCCAGTTTCACGCCGTTAAACACGCCTTTGATCCCGCAGGTTTGCTGAATCCGGGAAAAGCCGTGCCGGAATTGCATCGCTGCGCCGAACTGGGCGCCATGCATGTGCATCATGGGCAATTGCCGCATCCGGATATTGAGCGGTTTTAGAATTGGAGAAATTTTATGACGCAGAGATTCAGAGACACAGAGGATAATTCTATTACAACCATATTATTTTCTCTGCGCCTCTGTGTCTCTGTGTTAAAAGAAAATCAATCAGCTTATGCGTAATAGTGATAATAGCGACTACCTGCTGCAACAGGTGCGAGATTCCATCGCAGAAGTTGTGCCGCTCCGTATATGTGGTGGTAACACCAAATTGTTTTACGGCAATAAATCGGAAGGGAAGGTGCTGGATGTGAATTCACATACCGGTATAGTCAGTTACGAGCCAACTGAACTGGTGATTACTGCGCGCGCCGGGACATCTATAAAAGAAATTAACGCGGCATTGGCCGAACAAAACCAGATGCTGGCTTTTGAGCCACCCTCCTTTGGTGAGAAGGCAACCATAGGCGGTACCATTGCCTGTAATTTTTCAGGGCCACGTCGTCCTTATGCCGGTGCGGCACGCGATTTCGTACTCGGCAGTAAAATAATTAATGGCAAGGCCGAGATATTGGGCTTTGGCGGCCAGGTGATGAAAAATGTCGCCGGCTATGATGTGTCGCGATTAATGGCAGGTGCCATGGGTACGCTGGGAATTATTCTGGATGTATCACTGAAAGTCTTACCAAAATCGGATGCAGAGTTAACGCTGGTATTTCAAAGCGCTGTCGAAGATTCCCTGCATAACATCCATCAATGGCAACGCTTGCCATTGCCCATAAGCGCGTGTTGTTTTGATGATAAAAGCCTGACACTGCGCCTGTCCGGTACCCATGAAACATTATCTCAGGCAAAGCACAGGCTGGGCGGTGATGAACTGGCAGATGCTGATAAATACTGGGGCGATATTAATGAACAGCAAACTGACTTTTTTAAACAAGCCGGCAATTTATGGCGTGTATCGCTGGCTTCCAATGCACCGGTACTGGATTTGGCTGGCGAATGGTTTTACGACTGGGGTGGTGCACAACGCTGGTTGCGAACAGAGCTTCCAGAAAATGTGATCAGAACCAAAGTAGAACGGGCAGGCGGGCATGCCACGCTCTATCGAGGCGATGCTGATACTGAAACATTTCATCCATTGCCGGCAGGTTTAATGAAAGTACATCAAAAATTAAAACAGGCATTCGATCCCTACGGGATATTTAATCGCGGTCGACTTTATCGGGATATCTAGTTGTGCAAACAAATATCAGTAAACAATACCAGGGATCGACTGAAGCAGAAGAAGCCAATGCCATTTTGCGCAGTTGCGTGCATTGCGGCTTTTGCACCGCGACCTGCCCCACTTATCAATTGCTGGGTGATGAACTCGATGGTCCGCGTGGTCGTATTTACCTGATCAAGCAAATGCTGGAAGGTGGTGGCGTTACACGCAAAACACAAACCCACCTCGACAGATGTTTAACCTGCCGCTCCTGTGAAACCACCTGCCCGTCCGGTGTGAAATATGGACGATTGGTTGATATTGGACGCTATCTGGTCGACAAGACGATATCACGATCATGGCTGGAGCAAACAAAACGGTTCCTGCTGCGAAAAATTATTCCCTATCCGCAGCGATTCTCTGCCTTATTAAATCTGGGTTTGAAATTCAAATCGATCCTGCCGGATAAGCTGCAAAGAAAATTTCCGGCAATACAAACGGGCCGTCGCTGGCCGCAGATTCGACATGCTCGTCGTATGTTGATACTGGAAGGTTGTGCACAAAGTATCGTCACTGCATCAACCAACTCCGCAGCGGTACATGTGCTGGACAAGCTGGGTATCAGCGTAACGGCTGTTAAACAGGCGGGCTGCTGTGGTGCGGTGAGTCATCATTTATCTGCACATGAAGAAGCACTGGCTTTCATGCGGCGGAATATCGATGCCTGGTGGTCCTATATTTCAAAGGACGATGTGGAAGCGATAGTCACCACAGCCAGTGGTTGTGGCGCCATGATTAAAGACTATGGTGAATTGTTAAAACACGATGTGGTTTATGCCGAAATGGCGCAGCGTGTGTCGTCGCTTGCCAAAGACATTAGCGAAGTGTTGGCGCAAGAAAATTTGTCGACATTAAAAATTCGAAAGGATAACAAAAAAGTAGCTTTTCACAGCCCCTGTACTTTGCAACATGGGATGAAACTGAATGGCGTGGTCGAAAAAATACTCGCACAATCCGGCGTGACCTTAATGCCGGTGAACGATGCGCATTTATGTTGCGGTTCCGCCGGTACCTATTCGATATTGCAACCAGGGTTGTCACAGCAACTACTCGAAAATAAATTACAGGCGCTGCAAGCCAATAAACCGGATGTTATTGCCACGGCGAATATCGGGTGCCAGATGCATCTGGCCTCCAGGGCGGGTGTGCCGGTGGTGCATTGGGTGGAGTTGCTGGATGAGGGGGGTTGATAGGCGGTTATCAATCGCAAGCGGCCATTGGCTGTTCTTACCTGAGCAGCAATTTCCTCCCTAAAGCGGAAGATTTACCGGTAGTAAAGCACCAAAAAAGCGGACGTCCAGGAGCGTCGCTTTTTGCAGGCCGAGTTATAAATGAGCATAGAATTTGTTGTTGCCGCCAGGCGCAATAAATACTAACGCCCGTTCTTTACTATCATATTTCATTGGCTGACCGGTAAATGGATTATTAAGCGATTTACTGCTATCCGCAATGAATGGCACTATTTCAGCCTCGTTAACCCCTTGCTTCTTAATCATTATTGCTAGTGTCAATATTCTCAGCTTTGAATCATGATAATACATAGTGGTAATAATATTGCCTGTTTTTAGGTGACCTCTAAGCCATAATCGAGTGAGTATTGTCGATCTAGGTGCATGAAGATAGTCAATTATGTTTGAATCGAAGTCTGAATAATATGTCGACACCTTCAGAGACTCTTCTTCAATATTAATTGGTGCTGATTTGGCTGCTATTAGGTAGCTCTTAGCAGAACGATAAAAACGATTTCGGATAAAGTTTAAATCTAAATTAGATTCTATTTTAGTAGACTCTAACATAATTCTAAACATGTTGTATTCTGCACGCATTATGCCGGTTAGATTCCATCGTTCTAATCCTAATGGTTTTAATGAATTAAGTAATTCATCTCCGTGTACAGTAACAATATCTGGATAGTGGTTAATTAACAGCTCTGCACTATTTATGCTAATAGATGACGCAACCATATATATCGCTTCATCTATCCACGTTACATCACTTGCCAGTAGCCTTTCTAAGAACTTGTAATTATTTTCCCATTCTAAGTACGCGTCTTCGTATCTTCCGTTGTTTAGGTTTATCTTGATTTCAGCAGCAATCAGCTTATTAATATTTAAAAAAAGCGTACCGTTAAGTCCAGCATCTACCTTATTTTTGCGCAACTTCGTTATTTCACGATACCGTTTCAAAAGGATTTTGTTATCTATTAGCATTTTTTGTAATTGCATATCAGTAGCGCACGCAAGATGATAATTCTTAATAGCATCTGGTTGACTTACCCAGCAACCCAGCTCATTTGCATTACCAATAAATTTAATCTCGCCTTCTATTTCATTTCTTTTTATGCCTTTTTCATGAGATAGCATGTCTGCTATTGAATTCTTGATTTGATCTCTACCAAATCTCATAAAGTCCACATCTGGAGGCGCATTTAACCCTGCAATACCTACAGCTGCATTTTCAGTATCTGATACTTCGGCTTGATTTTGACTATAGAATTCATCAAAACCTGGATCGAGAGATTCAGTGTAGAAAGCCAGTATGGAGAACCAAACAAGAATTACTGGAATAAGGATATATAGAATTTTTCGCATGCAGATCCTTCTTATATACTAATTTGTACAATTATATTGCTTCTAAATGTAACAATATTGTCCGCTATGAGACGATAACTTCATGAGAAAGAAAAATGTCTGCTACTGGCTAGCAGTACTCATTCACCCTATTCAGGCGAATGGCCGCTTCGCGGTGCAAGCAGCCCCGGCGATTAAAATATTTGTATCCAGAAATAAATGGCACAAGAAATACTCTGTTAACGAAATTACGTAACTTCCATGACCCGCATTAACAACCCAGGTTAGATATTAATACTCCTGCCACCACAAACCGGAATCACCTGCCCGGTAATGTAATCCGCATCGCGAATCAGAAAACGCACAGCGGCGGCGATATCTTTTGGATCACCCTGACGTTTGAGGGCGGTGCGATCCAGTATCATTTCACGCAGTGTGGTGTCCTGTTCGAGATTGTTTTCCGGCCAGACAATGGCGCCGGGGGCGACGCCGTTCACTCTGACTTCGGGGCCGAGTTCTTTTGCCAGTGATTGTGTCAGCATGGCCAGGCCGGCTTTGGCCGTGCTGTAAACGGTGTGGTTTTTCATGGGGCGAATGCCGTGCACGTCGACGATATTAATAATGTTGCCGCGGGTTTGTTTGAGATAGGGTGCGGCGGCCTGTGATAAAAATAACGGGGCTTTTAGATTGCTGCCAATCAGGTCATCCCAGTGTGCTTCGGTGATTTGACCGATCGGTGTGGGATAAAAGGAAGAAGCATTGTTGATAAGCGCGTCCAGTTTGCCCCAGTGTTTCACCGTTTTATCCACCAGTGACGGAAGATTGGCGATTTTAAGCAGGTCGGCCTGCAGGATAATGGCGGAATTGTTACGCAGCCGGTTGAGATGGTCACACAGCTGTTGCGCTTCATCGCGGGAGCCCCGGTAGTGTATGGCGATGTTCATGCCCTCGGCATGTAACATACGTGCGATTTCGGCGCCTATGCGTTTGGCACCGCCGGTAATCAAGGCTGTTTTGTTTTGCATGATAGAATGCCCGGTAATTTTTTAGAATTGTATAACATGATAAAACTGGATTTACCCCACCCGGATGACGACGCCATCAAGCATAGCGCAAAATTGTCGGCGCTTATCCGTAATCGTATTGAGGCTAACGCGGGCTGGATCGACTTTAGTGAGTTTATGCTGCTTGCATTGTACGAGCCGGATTTGGGTTATTACAGTGCCGGCTTGCAGAAATTTGGCGAGAGTGGTGATTTTATTACCGCGCCTGAACTGTCGCCCCTGTTCGCACAAACCCTGGCGAACCCGATAGCCACAACATTGTCAGTGATGAACAGTGCCTTCGTAGTCGAATTTGGTGCCGGTTCCGGCGTACTGGCGGCGAATTTGCTGTTGCAGCTTGAGGCATTGGGCGCGTTGCCGGAAAAATATTTAATAATTGAATTAAGTGCCGAGTTACAGCAGCGGCAATCACAGACCATCATGCAAATGGCATCGCATTTACATGAGAGAGTTTTATGGTTACAGAAACTGCCGGAGCAGCCGATTTCGGCTGTGGTGATTGCCAACGAAGTGCTGGATGCCATGCCGGCAACACGTTTTGTGAAACGCAATGGAAAGTTTTTTCCTCTAGGTGTTATGTTTGAAGATAATGGGTTTGTGTTGCGAGCAGGGGAACAGGATGCTCAGCTGCAACAGCGACTGGCGAATATCGAGCAGGAAACGGATGTGAGCTGGTGTGATGGATACACCTCGGAAATTAACCTGAATATTGCGCCCTGGCTACAGTCAGTTGCCGCGATGTTGCATGAGGGTAGTGTTTATTTGATTGATTATGGCTATCCGCGCACGGAATTTTATTTGCCGGAAAGAGCCATGGGTACCTTGATGTGCTATTACCGGCACCGTAGTTTTGATGACCCCTTACGCTACCCCGGATTGCAGGATATAACCGCGTTTGTTGATTTTACGGCTGTGGCAGAAGCAGCAGTAGAGGCAGGATTAGATGTAGAAGGCTTTACCTCCCAGGCGAATTTTTTGCTGGATTGCGGATTGCCGGATTTACTGCAACAAAAACTGGGCGACAATGAGCGCTCAAATTTGATATGGATTCAGCAAATGAAATCACTCACCTTGCCATCGGAAATGGGCGAACGATTCAAGGTGATGCTGCTGACTAAAAATATTCACCTGGCTTTGCCGGGTTTTGGCCTGCAGGATATGCGTTACCGTTTATGATAGACAAACAATTAAAATATAAAAAAATCTGGATAATACTTGGCCTGACAATGATTGCTTTTGTTGTTTTTCAAACATTGACTTCAAGCCCTGTTGGTAGCGGATTAAAAATTTCAGACAAGCTTATGCATATCGTTGGTTATTTTGGAATGATGGGCTGGTTTGTGCAGATTTTTAATAAAAGGATGCAGCAGTTATGGCTTGCTGCGGGCTTTATAATCCTTGGTGTGGTACTGGAGTTTTTACAGGGATGGGGCGGTATTCGTCATTATGAACTTGCCGATATGCTGGCTAATGCAACAGGTGTGATACTGGCCTGGATTTTTGCCTTTACCCGATTCTCTGTGATTTTATTGTGGATTGAATCCGGATTGTCCAGGCGGAAACAGCTGTGAGTTGATGGCGATTGCCAGCGAGTTATACCAATCAGTAATGAAATTTTATCGGTTTTATATTCCCGACCATTATCATGATGGTTGATTTTTTATCAGGCTCTTTACCGCCGCCAGTCGCTTTTCCCTGAGTGCATCCGCCATGGCCTTTCCTGATAGCTGTTGTGCCTTTAGATCCTCAATATCAAGCTTGCCCAGCGTGTGTGCTATGTCAAGAAAATAGGCTGTTTGTGCGCAAGGTTCGTGTTCGAATCCAGGACGGCCACGGGTGTCGGCCATGCAGGCAAGTAAAAAATTTTCAAAACGCTGTGGTTTGCGTAGTGCGTCTGTTTGTTCAATCAATTTTAATATGGTATCTGCTCGTAACTCCCAGGCACGATGATAATGCAGATGAAAACGTGCAGTCATAACGGCCAGATCACGAAATTCGTTAGGGATACGTAATCGTGTGCATAACTGCTCAACCAGTGGGACGCCGCCTTCCTCATGGCCGTGATGTGCGGGCCACATTTCTTTGGGTGTAATGCCTTTTCCCAAATCGTGGCACAAAGCTGCAAACCGGGTTGTTTTATCGTTTGTTAACAAACAGGCCTGATGTAATACCATCAGTGTGTGTACGCCGGTGTCGATTTCAGGGTGATATTTTTCCGGTTGGGGAACGCCGAACAGGCAGTCTATTTCCGGCAATATAATTTTCAGCGCGCCACAGTCGCGCAGCGTTTGTATAAAAATTTCCGGGTGACGTTCGCCAAGTGCCTTGTGCAATTCCTGCCATACGCGTTCTGCGACCAGAGCGTTGACTTCTCCCTGCAATACCATGCTTTTCATAAGCTCCAGCGTGGTATCAGCAATCTTGAAGCCAAGATGATGATAGCGAGCAGCGAAGCGAGCGACTCGTAGTATTCGTACCGGATCTTCACTAAAGGCAGGGGAGACATGGCGCAGGATTTTGTTCTGTATATCTGACTGACCATTGAATGGATCAATAATATTATGATTGTTATCGCGCGCCATGGCATTGATAGTGAGATCGCGACGATATAGATCCTGTTCCAGCGTGACATCGGGTGCGGCTTTTACTGTAAAGCCGGTATAGCCAGGCGATGTTTTTCGCTCGGTACGTGCCAGTGCGTATTCTTCTTTGGTTTGTGGGTGCAGAAATACAGGAAAATCCTTGCCAACCTGTGTAAAACCAAGGTCAATCATTTGTTGCGGGGTCGCGCCTACCACTACCCAGTCCTTTTCATGTACCGGATATTTTAATAAATCATCGCGCACAGCGCCGCCAACGATATAAATTTGCATGAGTCTGGAAGAGTGTTTGTTGTGTGATAGGCAAGCCTAACGCATACGCCAGGTAAATTGGAAGTTTTACCAGGCCCGGAGGGTTGAGGTTGCCTAGTCAGTAAATGTAGCCATGGCTTCTGATAGTTGCTGGGCGCTGATGGGTTTGGTGAGAAAACTGTTCATGCCGGCTTGCATGCATCGCGTTTTATCTTCAATAGTGGCCTTGGCGGTAATGGCAATAATGGGTAAAGGAGGCTGACGCGTCTCAATTTTGCGCCAGCGCTGCGTGGTTTCTATGCCATCCATATCGGGCATGTGTATATCCATAAAAACAATATCGTAGTGATGCTGGTGCATGGCATACAGTGCGGTATTGCCATCTGTTGCTATGTCTACATTGTGGCCAAGATCTGTCAGGTGGGAATAAATGATGCTGGCATTAATCTCGCTGTCTTCAGCCAGTAGAATTCGACGAGACGATTGTTCAACCAGAGGTTGTACAACGTCCTCGTTGAGGAACAATTTATTGAGAGAAGTAAATAGCTGCTCCAGTGATACCGGTTTCGTGATGGTTGCCTGTACATCATTTAATAAACCTGATTCAAGATGAGCAATACTGGTCACATAAGTTGCGTATAAAATGGGTGCCGTGCATTGCGCCTCATTGCGAATACGATGTATTAGTTCGTTGGTCATGCTGCGGACGAGACGGTCACAAATAATTATGGCGTCAAAAGTTATATTTTTGCTTCTGCTCCATAAAATATGCGCAATAAGATTATCAGCTCCATCTGTTACATGAGTTTTAATGTGTAATTGTGCGCAGTAATCTTCCAGAATTTGCCTGTTGGTGTCATCTGTTTCATAAATCAGTACGTGACGATTATCCAGCAGGGGCGGTTTTTTTGCCGGTGTTAGTTCATCCGGTTTCCAGTGGAAGTTAAGTGAAATAGTGGGGCCGGCACTCGTTGGGTACTGGATATCAAAGCTGCCATCCATTAATCGTGTAAGTTGAGATGCAATGCGCAGTGCCATGGTGTCTTCCTGGCTGCTGATGTCGCGAGTATAAATGCGCTTCGCCTGATGAAGTGGTGTATAACTGATTTCAATAGAAACAGGTTGACGTCCGTCGGCCCCGATTTGCCCCGCGCGTGCGTATAGATACACTTCTTTTTCGTGGCAATGTTCAATCGCATAGCGAATCAGATTGGATAACAACTGACGTAGTCTTTGTGCATCACCCTGTACATTCCATGGAAAGTTTTCAGTAATGTAATACTGTAGTTCTATGCCTTTTTCATGGGCAAGTGTGGCAAGACTATGTAACAGGCTATTTAATAATGGGCGAGGTTGAAAACTTTTGTTTTCGAAGCTGATATTGCCGGCTTCAATTTGTGAAAAATCGACAACGTCTTCAATGATTTCCTGCAGGGCGTTACTTGATTGATTTAAAGCCTGTAAATACTGTTTTTGCTGATCGGTCAGGCTGGTTTTGTTTAATAGATCAATCATGCCAACAACACCGCCAATGGGTGTGCGTATTTGATGTGTCATGGTTGACAGAAATTCTGACTTTGCCCGATTGGCCTGTTCCGACTCTTCCACGGCTATTTGCAGGCGTTTTTGTAGTGAATACAAATAAAATGGCAAGGCTATGATGAGTAACAGAAAGGCAATGGCATCGAGCGCCAGAATAGTCCAGGCATCCTCGCTGATTACCAGCACGTTGTAACCCACCAGTGTAAACCCTACGGCAGCGAGCAAAAATTGTTTGCCATAACGTGAGCCGTAACCGATATAAATCCATAAATAAACCAGTACATAGACACTATTAATGCCACCTGTAAACCACGCAGATATAGTGGCACTGGTAACATCAAATGCCAGCGCCACATAGCGACGTGTTATGGATACCGGTAGCCAGTAAAGACTTAACATAATGATGGCGCTGATGCTGGCAAACACCATGGTGAATACATTTAGTTCGTGGTGGCTAACAGTGAAATAGCCGCTATCTATACCATAGGAAATGTAGATGTAGGTGAGTAAGCCTATCGTAAGGCGTATCAGAGATTGTATGAATTCGGCGTTCTTGTGCATGTTAGCGATTCCTTGAACGAGTTATAACGATGCATGATTATCTGCCAGTGTGTCGACGGTATACGTCCATTTGCCGGTTATGGCCCCCGATGTACCAGGGAACAATAGATGATATGGATGTTGGCATACGTGGTCCCTTACCGCAAATACTGTTAACCTTGAGTGAGTTGTAGTTATCAATGGAAAACGGTTTTCCTGGAAAATACTCCAGTATGGTTGCCTGGAGGCGCGCGAACAGATTAGGTAGATCAATAATACAGGTTTTTTGGCCGATAAGCCTGGAGGTATAAGCGACCAGCTCATGTAAGGTAAATTCTTCCGGCCCACACAGATCATAGCGATTGTCATAGGTAGATTGGTCGTGCATGGATTTAATAAAGGCATCAACCACATCACCCACATAAACCGGTGCAAAACGGGCATGTCCGTATGCCAGCGGGAATATGCCAGGACTCATTCTGAGCAGGCTTGCAAACCGGTTAAAGAAGCTGTCACCCGGGCCAAATATAACAGAGGGCCTGAAACTGGTGACCGCACAACTGCCGGCAAAAGTGTGTAAGTTGTTTTCACCGTCTCCCTTGCTGCGTAAATAATGACTGGGACCGGTATTGGCATCGGCATGCAGCGCACTCATATGTAGTAACCGCGGTACCTTGTTGTGCTGACATGCGCGCAGAATCTTGCGAGGTAGCTCGATGTGCGCACGACGAAAGCCGTCGCCTTTGTGGCCACGTTCATTGAGTATGCCAACCAGATTGATGACCACATTTGCCTCGGCCAGATATTTTTCGAGATGTTGCGGGTTATATATATCGCATTCAATAAATTTAATATTCGGTAATACGGCCGGATGTTTTGCACGTTCGGCATTGCGTACCAGCAAGGTGACCTGTGCACCTTGCTGGCATAATCGTGTGCTGAGCCAGGTACCAACAAAACCGGTGCCACCGAGAATGCATACATTGTCTTGAGACATTTTTGTTATCCAATGGGCGTAATTCAACAAGTATAGCTTGACAGCACAAAATGAATCACTCAATACTTGGCCCATGATTAAACGAGCCGCACATATTTCAATCCCGACCGTCCGCCTGCGCTGGTGGACAAGCGAGACTGTGCGCCCTGACTAGTTAATACAATTCATACCGGGATTTATCCCGAATACCAAGGCCACAGATTCGAAAGAGTTGTGGCTTTTTTATTGCGCCTTTTCTGGTGGAGCTGAGGAGAGATATGGACAACAAAAAGCTGCTAACAATTGGTATGGCATATGCCCTGGTCGTATTGATCTGGTCAACAACACCACTCACTATCAAATGGAGTGGCCAGGGCGTGCATTATCTGTTTGGCGTTACGGCGCGTATGACGATAGGCGCTGTCCTGGCAACACTGCTTGCCCTGTGGCAATACCGTGCGTTACCACGTGACCGCAAGGCTATTCAGGTATATGTGACGGTGGGGCTGGCGATATACGGAGCCATGCTGCCTGTTTATTGGGGTGCGCAATACATCCCCTCCGGTTTAATTTCAGTGATTTTTGGATTAACGCCCATCCTGACCGCTGCATTGGCTGCGCAGCTTCTCCAGGAGCAACGCTTCGGTTTCAATAAAATTCTGGGTGCTGTACTGGGCGTGGCGGGATTAGCGATCATTTTCATTCGACAAATCAATTTAGGTGATCATGCTGCCTGGGGGCTGGGCGCTGTGTTGATTGCCGTTGTCCTGCATTCCCTGAGTGCGGTTGTGGTCAAGAAAATTAACGCACGCTTGCCAGCGTTGATTGTGACCACAGGTGGTTTGATCGTATCGCTGCCGATGTTATGGCTGACCTATGTGGCGTTTGCGCCGGTATTACCGGAAGTTTTGCCGTCCCGGGCGCTGTGGGCAATTATATATCTGGGTGTTATGGGTT